>JADFXK010000100.1:0-4550 GCA_015233625.1 Deltaproteobacteria bacterium
ACACCTTAAGTTGGGCTACCATCCTAATACCCCGGAGGGGTTACCCAATATAGCCCAGGGTCAGCGAAGCGCCACCCTGGGGACATGGTTAAAGATACGCTCAGAATCCTTAAGTTAATGACATTGACCCGCAACCATCATCTGCCGAATTCGACCCGGACATCGACCCGGCGGTTTTGCTGCCGGTTGGCCTTGGTCGTGTTGGGCGCGATAGGCTTCATATCACCATTGCCGACAACGGTAATCAGGGCCGCCGGCACCCCGGACTGAATCAGGGCCTGGGCGAAGCTATTGGCTCTAGCCATGGACAAGTCCCAACTTGACCCCATGGGCTTCCTTTTAACCGGGACATTGTCGGAATTGCCTTCCACCTTTATCCGGGCGACCGGTAGCCCCTTGATCAACGCGGCCAACCCTCGGGCCAGATTTTGGGCTCGATTATCAATCTTGGATCTGCCTGACTTAAACAGGATCGGCAGACTATTCACCAGGTAGACCCCCTGCTCGTCCTTCCGCACGTCCACCATGCCGGAGATAGGACTTCTCTTGACCGCTTCAGAGATAGCGGCCATGGATCCGCCACGCACCATCCACACGGTTTTCCGCGTTATTCTTTCTTCATATCCCGCGGGTAAATCCAATCCGCCCAGTAGTTCTTTTTCCAGCTGGAGATGTTCGGGCTGCAAGGTCCACCAATCGGGCAGAGTATCATAAGTTTTCATCACTTCCGCCCGGAGGGCGCGCATCTTCCGGAGATACAACACCTGTCGCATCTTGAGCTGCTCTATTTGACCCTCGCCGGTTTTGATTTTTCCCTCATTTTGTTTGACCGCATCCCGCAGCGGTCCTGGGGCGTGGATGTCAAGATTATTGTAGTTTCCCATCTGGGAGTACATCCAGTCGGTATTGGATTCGATGGCGGTCTTGCGCTGGTGGATCTGCTCAATCGCCTTAGAAAATTGATCCAGCTTATCTTCATAGTCCCTCTTTTGCTCCAGGGCGTTGATCCTGAAATGCTCATCAGGTTCTGCCGCCTCTTCTCCCGCCCAAGCCGGTGAGACAACCGGAACTGAGGACAAACACATGGTTATCCCAAAGAGGATCAGGCTCAGAACTATTCTCCTCATGGTCGGTCTCCTTCGATTGAGTTAAAGTCTGATGTGTTTGAAAAAGCACGGCGGACCAGATGCCACCTGGCCGTCCATTCATCCTTCATTGCTCCGGCCAGACCGCCGGCGGTTTCCACCATTAGTTCCGGAACATCATGGGCGCCTATTTGATAGACTCCGGCCAGGCCGCTCACCAGCATCTTGGTCAACTGTCCGTCATAACCGGCCGCCTCCTGGCACTGGTGGAATATATCATTGAGCTGATCCGAGGGAATTAGACTGGGCGCCTGCCGGCCGGTCTGGGCCAGGCTGATCTTTCCCTTTAACTGGACCTCCAGTTCCCCGTCGGGTAGCCGGGTGGCCTTGATCACTTTATAATCAGGCATCAGGTAAGCACTACGCCGGACTCGAACGATATCCTGGGAAGACTGGCCGCGGTCCTGAACATACAGGTTTTCGACGGTAACGTCACAGGGTTGGGTCATCGCTTGTTGAAAGGCGTTAACGGCCGCGTCAAAGATGGCGGCATTGATCTGGTTGGGGGACGATTTTTGACTTCGGCCCAAGGTCTCGAAACTGAGATCCCGGCCCAGGGCAGGGCGATCATCTACGACCATTTTGGCTTGAGCTTGAATGAGCCGGTTATGGGATATCACTTCAATCAAGTCCATCCTGATCAGCTCTTGATTCCACCAGGCCTGGGCGCTTGAAACCAGCAAGCAGGTGAAAAGCCCAGCTAGAGTCAATTGCCTGACAATATTTTTTCTAAACCCATAACTGGTCATAATTAACCATATTTCGGCTGGTGGTTGGTCAACACCGGGGACCCGGAGGGCCGTCCGCAATACCGTTGCATTGAAGCTACGACGCTAAGATTTCTCGCTTCGCTCGAAATGACAGGGACGTGGACCATCCGAAATGACGATGTAAATTTGTCACTCCGACCAAAGCGAGGAATCTTGTCATATCCGAAGACTGCCAGGCCGTGTGTTAATTCAACAACATTGGCGGCCGTCCAACGGCTGAATGTCACCCGTATCCGTTAATAAGTCGTGATCGGGCCAAGGACCACACCGTAACTAGGTTGGAAAGATACCTTAACATCGGCTTCCACGATCCGGTCGGCAGTATGTCGGATGGCCATGACTTCGGCATGTCTCAGATAAGCTTCTGTTTCAATTCGAACGACATCATGCCTGACGGATTGGCGGTTAAGGGTGGTATAGCTTCGAACCAACATGCCCCTAATTCGTTCGGCCAGTTGGCGGTAGCCGTCGGCGATGGCGGCCCGTTCGGCCATCAGCTTGGCTTCGGCTTCGCTGGTGGCGTCAGCCGGCGGATGTCCCTTACCCGTGGCCCGGAATGTGACCATTTCCTCGGGGTTTCCCTGCCTGACAATGGTGCAGCCCCCGGCCAGAGCTAAGATTGGAGCCAGTATAGCCAGACATAAGATCATGATGAATGAATGGCGGGACATGGTCAAACCTCCTCAAGTGTAATTTTTATAAAGGTGGCTATTTATTTGGATACGGGACGGAAAAATCTGACGCTGGAGGAGCCGGCCGGGACATGCCCCTTATCGGCGTCCTGACGGGTGACCGGTTTATCCGAAGCTTCCGTTTCGGTCTGAATGCATCCTCCAGTCAGGGCCAGCATCGAAACCAACATAACCAGGTATAGTACTAGAATAAAATGATGGCGAGACATCTTGAAACCTCCTCATACTGAGTCTATCGGTAACTATAATGACAGATAGGTGGAGAAAAATTTGAGTGATTCGTTTGGTGAGGAGTTTTGCAATTATCGTGCCTCTTATGAAAACCGGATGCCCGATGTTGGGGCTCGGGCCCGGCGTCATCGCTGAAAAATATATGTGGCCTCTACGTTTAGCATTTTATACAGATCGGGGAATAAGGTTACCTCCTAATTTCAGATGACTCCGGCAAGCCGGCGCGGGGTGGTTTTGTCCCTTCCTGGTGTCAAATTTTTGTCGTTGCTTGGGATCCGACGGCAAATCCAGGCTTGGCCGACCGGTTGTGGCGATAAGCCACGTTTTTAACTACAATTGGCGCCTGATCCGACTTAGTCCCGAACAGTCATTTTCTAGATGACAGCACACCCTTTCTTTGGTATGTTTTTGGTATAAGGAGGCGCTATTCCTAAATCCAAATAGTCTTCAGCACCAAGAGCTATTCCAGCGCCTCCGGACCTGCCACATAAAGTGATCATCACCTGGCGCCGGGCCTTATCCAATTAAGGCTAATGATTCCCCGCCCGAACGGCTGGGTAACACGGAGGGTATCATGATCAACCCCGTCATCACTATTGCCGAAGTGACCACCCCGGCCGGGCGACCCGTGCTGTGGGACGGACAACTATCCCATCATATCCCGGAGGATGAGGTGCAGGCGGCCCTGAAAGATACCGCGACCAACCTGTGGAAGTCCAGCCAGGCGGCCGGGATCAGACTGGGTGCGGCCTTGTTCCGATTCCTGGACGGCACCGGGGGACGGCTGCGGGAGATCATCCGGCAGGCCTATCATGGGGCTGTTCCCGTGAGCCTGTATCTCGATCTCCCCGAATCCCTGACCGCCCTGCCGTTTGAATTGATCTACGATGACCAGACCCAGAGCTGGCCGTTGCTCGATGATCAGAGGTCCGTGTCCATTCTCCGCCGGGTCAATGACCGGGGCAGCCGAAAGGAATTTCCACCGGCCAACCGCTCCCTCCGGGTTTTGTTTACCGCTTGTTCCCCGATGGAACTGGATAAGCACGAGATATTGGGATTCGAGAAGGAAGAGGAGATTATCCTCCAGGCGGTGAAGAAATTCCCGGTGGACCTGACCATCGATGATTCCGGCAGCCCGGCCGGACTTGGGGATAAGCTGATTGAAGGCGGAGAGGACCATTATGACATCGTCCATATTACTGGCCATGCCGGGATAGACAAGAAACTCGGCCCGGTGTTCTACATGGAAGACGAATTCGGCCGGGAAGCCCTGATTACTCCCGAGGCCCTCTGGGAGGCCCTAAAAGACTATCCGCCCCGACTTTTGTTTTTGTCCGGATGCGACACCGGCGCCGGGGACGTGGGCTTGGGCGCCCAATCCTTTGCCCATCAAATGGTGGACCGGGGGGTGCCCCACGTCTTGGGCTGGGGTCTGTCGGTAAACGATGACACGGCGAGTATCCTGGCCATGGCTCTTTACGAGGCCCTGGGCAAAGGGAAGGACGTCACAGCGGCCGTCCGGGCGGCCAGGCAAGGCATGAAACAATACCATACCTGGCCCTTGCTGCGATTGTTCACCGACGGCTCCCCCTTGAAGCCGCTGATCAAGTCGGGACAGCCTCTTCGCTATGTCACGGCCAGAGGGATGAAGTACAGGTACCTGACCGGAAGTCAGGTCAAGGTGCTGGAACAGGGATTCATCGGTCGGCGGC
>JADFXK010000100.1:4621-11637 GCA_015233625.1 Deltaproteobacteria bacterium
TCACGGTCCGGCCGGGGTGGGTAAAAGCTGCCTCGCCGGGAAATTGATCGAACGGTTCCAGAATATGGAGCTGATCGTCATTCACGGCCGGTTGACCGTGGTTGATTTGCTGTCTAAATTGATGGAGATGTTCGACCGGACCGGAAATACCACCGGCCTGGAGGTGCTTAAATTCGACCTGGACCCGGCCGATAAGATAAAGGCCTTCTTTCGTAGCGCTTTTGAAAATCAAGGCGTGATGTTTTATTTCGATGACTTCGAACAAAACCTCGATCCTTACGGTCACAAGTACCAGGTGGCCCCGAACGTCTTGCCCATTTTCCGGCCCATTCTGGAAGCCTTGGACTGGTCGAAAGGTCAGGCCAAATTGATCCTGACCAGCCGCTATCCTTTTGTCTTGGAATACAAAGGCAAAGACCTGTCTTCCAGGCTGGCCCCTATCCCTTTGATGTCCTTCCGGGGCGCGGACCTGGACAAGAAAATCGCCGAATTGCCCCATATAAGAGATAGTAAGCATCGCAAGTTCTACCTCGAGGTCGGCGGCCACAATCCCCGCTTGTTGGAATGGCTGGAATTGATTGCCCAGGACGAAGCCAAATACGACCTGACCGCCCTGACCCAGGCCGTGCAGGGCAAAACCGATGAATTCGTCCAGGAGTATCTCATAAGCTCCTTGATCGCCCAGGCTGGTACCGAATTTCAGCGCTTCCTCCCCCAGGCGGCAGTTTACCGGATCCCGGTGCCCCTTGATGCCTTTAAGGCTGTTGTTCCCCCGGATCTGTCGGATACGCCGGATCGCCTGCTGGACAGAGGCGTCACCCTGACCCTGATCGAGCAAGAACATCCCCGCGGGCAGTCACCGGTCTACTGGGTCAATCCGGTAATCCGGGAGCAGCAGCGGTCGACTTTGCCCCCAGCAGACCAAAAGCCTCTTCATGATCAGGCCCTGCTTTGGTATCACGGCCGCCTGACCGCCCCGGCCGTCAAGAAAAAGACCGATTACTCCTACATGGCTGAAGCTGTACACCACGCCCTGGAATCGGACGACATCCGGGTCGCTTGTGCCTACGCCATCCCCCTGGGAGACTATTACAGCCGCTTACTGCTATATCGCGACCAGTCAGAGCTTCTCGGCCAGGTCACGGCTCGGATAACCGCGGCGGTTATCGCCGAGGCGGTCGAGGATAGAGATTCCGACATTTCGATGATATTTAGCGCTCTTGGCATTGTCTGGAGGGTTCTGGGCGACGCCCGTCTGGCGGTGGAGTACTACCAAAAGGCGCTGGAGATTGACCGGAAGGTCTTCGGAGATGGGTATCCGGAAGTGGCCAATAATTATAACAATCTTGGCCTTGCCTGGCAAGAACTGGGTGACGCCGGGCGGTCGGTGGCATACCTTGAAAAGGCGCGGGATATTTACTTGAACGTCTTCGGTGAGTCGCACCAGTCCGTGGCCACAGTTTATGCCAATCTCGGTGCGGCCTGGCGTGCTCTGGGCGACACCCGTCAGGCAATGGAGTACTTACAGAAATCGCTGGATATTTACTTGAAGGTCTTCGGTGACTCGCACCAGTCCGTGGCCAACGGTTATAATAATCTCGGTGCGGCCTGGATCGATCTGGGCGATGCCCGTCAGGCGGTGGGGTACTACGAAAAGGCGCTGGAGGTTAACTTGAAGGTCTTCGGTGAATCGCACCCGTCCATTGCCACCGGTTATAACAATCTCGGCGGTGCCTGGAACGCTTTGGGCGACGCCCGGCGGGCGTTGGGGTACTACCAGAAGGCACTGGAGATCGACCTGAACGCCTTCGGGGATGGGCATCCGAAGGTGGCTATCAGATATAACAATCTCGGCAGTGCCTGGAGCGATCTGGGCGATCTCACCAGAGCCATTGATTATTTGGAACGCGCTTACAATATCCTGATTACGGTATATGATGCGGATCATCCTTACCTCAGTGAGGCAAGAACTAACCTTGAGAAGGTCCGCTCAAAAGCGAGGAAGGGAAAGTTACGCGTCTGCAAGTAGGCGGATGATGATTACCCGGAAGGGCTGTTTGGCCTATGAAGTTGCGTGTTACGTGTTGTGGGTAACGGGTGATCAGCGTAATTCGTTCATAATCAGCGAAATCATAGTTCAAAATTTGAAGGCGTCCCGCAAACACCAGTTCCTGATGCGGGTCGAAGACGTGATTTTTCCCCATTCGGAATATGTCAGTAGGGAGTTTTGTGATGCAAGACTACGAAAAACAGTGGCCGGGGCTCGATATAAAACATCTTGTCATATCAACAGATTCATTTATTGTTTGGGTTGACCCCGAACTGGATGTTGATTGGGCAACAAATGATTCGTTTGATAAAGACGGTCCAAAAGATGAAGCAGCTCACCACCAAATCTTAAACAGGGCCGCGTCCATAGAATGCATCCCTATTGAGCATATCAGCGAGACCGTCCGACTATCTTTTAAACGTATGCTCGGAGAAGGCATCGCCAGAAGCCTTGAACACGATTACGAAAATGCGAAGAAGATGCTTGACTCGGCCGAAGCGTTCATCCAGGCCAGGAATGGAGAACTCGCCAGATCCTGGTATCTCTCGGGGAGTTTTAGAACCGCCGGCCTGGCAATTATTGCCGGGCTGGTGCTTTGGCTAATCAGAGATTATGCCGTTCCATTTCTGGGACAAACCCTGTTTGATTTGATGATTGCCTCGGTTGCGGGGGCAACAGGAGCCCTGTTATCCGTGATCATGAGGATGGGGGATGCTACGCTTGACAGCGCGGCAGGCAGAAATATGCATCTACTTGAGAGCGCTTCAAGAATTGTAGCAGGCATGATATCAGCGATCGTAGTTGCTTCAGCCATTAAGGCGGATCTGATATTTCCAATATTTTCAAAATTAAGCTGCCCGCAAGTCGCCATTGTCCTGGCCGGTTTGGTGGCCGGCTCTAGTGAAAGGTTGGCCCCGTCGATCATCCGAAAAATTGAATCGAAGACAGAGGATACAGATAAAAAGCCAGAGGAGTGAGCAACAAGTGGTTGGGACGGAGGACGCATGGCCGTTGTCGTCTATCCCGTGAGCTGCAACACGAAAAATCAGCAAGTACTTATGACTCTTGAATCGGCCCGGCAGGTGTGATAAGACAAATGAAAAATGGCGTCATCTTGAAGGATGTGGAACAGATCAAAGACTAAAAAGCTCCGAGGAAGATGACTATACTCAGGTCGAAAGGAATTGATCATGCCATCCACAGCTATTACCACTGTCGTTCGAATGATGGAAGCGTTGCCCGAAGCTACTCAGAATCAGGTCGTCGAGCATCTCCGGGAGTATCTTGAAGACCTCCAGGACGAGATTCGCTGGGATACATCATTCCAGGCAACCCAAGCCCAACTGGTTGCGGCAGCCCGGTCGGCCAAACAGCAAATCGCCGAGGGACAGGCGAAACCGATGGACTACGACCAATTATGAAATCCAACGTCCTGCCCTCGTTTGGGGATGGATATCGCTCGTTGGAGGAGAGCATCCAGCGTCGGGCTGAAAAAGCCCATCGCCTTTGGGCGGAAAACCCTTTTCACCCGTCTTTACATTTCAAGTGCATCAATACCGTGGAAAACATTTGGTCTGTGCGCGTCACTCGAGGGTATCGGGCTCTCGGTGTCTGGGAAAGCGACATTATCACCTGGTTTTGGATAGGTAGCCACGCTGATTACGAACGGTTCTTCTCATAAGCCGCCGGGCCGTGGCTTCACAGGATCAACCGGACGGCGGGTGCAGCGCTGCGGTGGCAGGCATTCTGGTATCCTCATTGTTTGAACTGTGATTACGCTGAGCAGCGGAGGTATAGCAATGAATTTCAGCACCATTCCACCTTGGAATGCTCAAGGGGTTCTCCCACCGGTTAACCCAGCTTCGCCGGTATCGGTTGATCGTTCTCCTTACCTGGTTCCATTAGCCGATCTCATACTTCAATATGGGACGTCCCCTGACCGTCAGGCGATATTGAAAGGTCTTTTGGGTTTCCGCCAGGCTCTTCATCAAGCTGGACTCGTCCACGGATTCCAATGGCTGAATGGAAGTTTTTTGGAACATATCGAATCCATCGAATCACGCCCCCCCAAAGATATAGACGTGGTTACTTTTTACCACCCTCCTTTGAATATCACAGAAGAGAGCCTGGTAAGCCAGAATCCCCGACTCTTTAACGCCGAACTCACCAAAGAAGACTATCGGGTAGATGCCCACTTTGTGCAACTGGATCCACAGAACACGAATTCCCAGGACCTTGAATACTTAATCGAACTAACGACATATTGGTACAGTGTTTGGTCTCATCGACGCGATTATCTTTGGAAAGGCTATTTGCAAATAGAACTGGCCCCTGATGAGGACTCCTCGGCACTAGAAAACCTTCTCACAATAAAACCTTAAGGAGGGCAGCGATGGACGTCCATGAATATCAGTTACTTCAATCTGAACTTCCGGTGCTGGACAGACTGCTGGCCCAGACACCCGAGAAGAACGTGATTAATCGCATGAGCCTGCAGGCGCGCAAAGACGCCGTCATGAAAGCGCTGACATCGTATACCCCTCCGCTTCGGGAGCCGGCCCGAGCCAGGCTGACATTTCAGGGCAAGCCGGTCGTGGGTAATTATGGTATTTTTGCCAAATTCGGAGGAGAGGCGATAGATAAGTTCGCTGATGCGGTCAGGGCATTCGCAGCCAGTAGGTCCGGCCCGTTGGGTACCCGCGGAGCCATTCCCAACCGGGATGACTATCAGCTTATAATAACCGGAACTGCGCCGGGATCGTTCGGGTTCGATTTGGAAGAACACCTAATCCAATCTACCTTGCCGATGGAAGGACCATCCCTTGTAGGGCAGGCCATCAAGCAAACGTGCGCCCTGATGACGGCGACCCAGGGTTCTGATGATGACCTGGCCGACGTTGCCGCCGAGAGCGATCCTCGGGCCATCGTGGCATTGCGCGATTTCTTGAAAACAATGGCCGACCACGAAGCCGTTTGTGCTTTGCAATTTCAAGATAAAGTTATCCGTTTCACTAATACCGGCCAGGTACGTCGAAGCGCGGAGCGGCTGAGTCAAGATAATATCCACGAAGATGAACAATACCTGGACGGCGCCTTTATAGGTGTGTTACCAAAGAAACGAACATTCGAATTTAGGCTGGCCGCCACTGGCGAAATCATCACAGGAAGGGTCGGGCCGGATATTATAGATGCCGGGGTGATCAACCAGGTGTTGGAGCAACAGACGACCATCCAGGTGCAAACTACTCGAGTTGGGGATGGCCGGCCTCGCTATGTCCTTCTGCATTATGGAGAACCATTAAAAAGCGGCGTCATCGTGAAGGACGGAGAAAAGGGTAATGACTAAAAGACTCCGGGGGAAATGACGATACTCAGGTCGAAGGGATTTGATCATGCCATCCACAGCTATTGCCACCGTAGTTCGAATGATGGAAGCGTTGCCCGAAGCTACTCAGAATCAGGTCGTCGAGCATCTCCGGGAGTATCTTGAAGACCTCCAGGACGAGATTCGCTGGGATACATCATTCCAGGCAACCCAAGCCCAACTGGTTGCGGCAGCCCGGTCGGCCAAACAGCAAATCGCCGAGGGACAGGAAAAACCGATGGACTACGACCAATTATGAAATCCGACGTCCTGCCCTCGTTTTGGGATGGATATCGTTCGTTGGAGGAGAGCATCCAGCGTCGGGCTGAAAAAGCCCATCTCCTTTGGGCGGAAAACCTCTTTCGTCTAACCCGTAACCCGGCACCCGATTGAGCCGGGTCGGAAATCTAACTGAACAGCTTCAGGGCCGAGATCAAAACCATTTGGGCGATGATCAAGCCAATAGCCCATTTCTTAACCCCGGCAATTTCTTTCATTAGCTCAAATTGAGACTTAGAGATTGTTTCTTGGAGCTTCGCCTCGATAGACAGCCTTGAGATTTCAATGTCTTTTTGGGTAGCCAGGCGCAATTCCTCAATATCTCTCTTGATGTCAGAAATGTCTCGTTGGGTGGTCAAGCGCAAACCTTCAATGTCTTTTTGGGTGGTCAAGCGCAACTCTTCAATGTCCCGCTGGGTTATTAGGCGTAACGCATCAACGCTTCCCTTGACCTCAGCGATGTCTCTCTTGACCTCGGCAATGTCTTTCTTCGTCGCCAGAAGTTCAAGTTGCTGCTGCGTGTAGTCCTTAAAAACCTCGGAAAGCACCCGGCTGGCCGCATCAGGCAATCCGGCTTTGGCCAAACGATCATACACCGACAGCGTATCAAAGTATTCCATTTTTCACCTCACAGTGTTAGTATGCCCACGTAAGTTGAAAAAGGCAAGACTAATCTCGGGAGCGATTCTCATCGCGTCCTGGTCGGAATGGAAAAGCGACATATTTTTATAGTCGTTGGTCTCAGTGGCCAAATTGTCCCTATTTCCTTAAACCCCACTATAAGATAAGAGGTCCCTGCCACCGAAATAGAGGCTTGACCCATACGCTTGAACCGCTGCTTTGGAATATGCGAGGACTGATTATGATCGGCAAGCCAGGCTCACGTTTCATGATAGGACATTTTCATTGGAGATTCGGTTTAAAGGTCTTCTGGTTATGGTTGATCCTGGGGGTGGCCTCTTCGGTGGTCTGGGGGCAGCAGCCGGCCCCCCCGGAAGCCAACATCCTGACCCTGGATCAGGCCATCTCCATGTCTTTGCGTGGTAACCGGACGGTGGAAAATGCCGCGCTGGAGGTGCAGAAAAGCGAAGACCTGATCGCAGCCGTAAAGACCAGCCGGTTGCCGGCCTTGAGCCTGATGATTCAGGAATCATGGCTGTTGACGCCTTTTGATTTTGAATTCAAGAAAGGGGCGTTCGGCGAATACCCCAATATCGGCCCCATTCCTTCCAAAGACACCACTATCAGCACCCCCCGGCAGGCCACGACCATGGCCATCGCCAAAGTAGCCCAGCCTCTAACCCAGCAATACCGGATCGGACT
>JADFXK010000101.1:0-4046 GCA_015233625.1 Deltaproteobacteria bacterium
TTAGGTGAGAGTCGGGACACCGTTTATCTGCGGAATGAAGGCAATTTCAACCTGGCCGATGACGAATTTCTGATCGTCTATGGGGTCAACCATGAAGCCACCGGCAAGGCCACATACTCTAACTTCTCTGTCTACGACGCGTGTAAGGCATGCGGTGTCGCAGGTGAGAATAGCCGCACACTGGCCGGAAGCGCCATAGATTACTTCGCCGGCACCTCCAATATACCGCTCCACGTAGATAAACTCTATGCCTGGAAAGTGGCGCGGGATTGCAAGGACGATGTCCACTGTACTACCGTTCCGACCGGACCCTGTCCCTCAGCCATTGAGAAGAACGGGCAAATGTTCATCGGGTTCAGAGCTTACGTGGAGCCGGCCACTAAGATTGGACCGGCATACACTGAGATCATTTTCGACCGGGTGATTCGATTCAGCCCGGTAAGGCCGGTGATCACTAACATTGCGGTGGCTTCCAAGCCGTTCGTCCCGACCGATCCCCTTCCGTCCTTTCCGGCCGGCACTCCAGTCAATCTCTCATTCCACGTAGCCGGCGTCGAAACCTCTAACGGCACCTGGACGGTCACGCTGAAAACCGACGACGGATGCGGCGTATTGTCCCCGTCCTCCGGGGTCGTAACCGGCGGTAACGGTGACATCTCTTTCACTCTAACTCCTCCGCCCACCCAAAAGACCATCTTGACCATGTTTATCGACACCACCGACGGCAAGGGCAGGCGGGCCAAGACCCAAGGCGTCCAGGTTCAATTCGTTCAACCCAAGTAATCGGCATCAACTAAGACGGACCGGCGGCTGATGAATTATTAGGCGACAGCCGCCGGTCCGGGCTTACCCTATCGTCGGCATGGACAATTGGGGAATTTGACTTAGGCTTGATCCGGGCGGAGTAACCAGAACGGGTAGTATGTGATCTTTATAAAAGGTATTTTTGGATATGCTGAGTAAAATGAAAGAGATACTCAAACAAAGCGGGCTGGCCGTCCTGGCCACCAGTTGGCGGGATAATCCCCATTGTTCGCTAATGGCCTACGAGACCAATGAACCCGGCGACGAAGTTTATATGATGTCAATTAAGTCGTCCAAGAAGTTCATCAACATTTGCTCAAACCCCAATGTCTGTCTTCTGATTGACACCCGAACCGGCTCGACAACGGATCTAAATGGAGTCCAAGCCTTGACGGTGACCGGTCACCATGACCAACCTTCGACTGAGGCGGAAAGGAGCCGAATAATGGATCATCTGGTCGCTCGGCACCCCCATCTGAAACAATTGGCCGAGCGTCCGGATGTGGCTGTCTTAGTCATAAAGATATTGTCCTTCCAATTGCTTGATGGCATATCAAGTTCCTATTATGAAGAAGTTCAGTCCTTCTGATGGCCAGGGGTTCACGGCCAGGCCGGACTTCCAGCATATCAAGAGGGCAGGCCGCAGATCCCTGTGGCCGGTGACGGCTCAAATGTCATGGCGGTAATTGCCGATCAAGAAGTTATGTTTCACCCTCTCGATACTGGCCTCGTCACTCATCAGCATGTCCATCTGCCGGGTGAACAGGAGCAACCGACCAATTGCTTCCAGCCGGTGCTTTATGAAGGTTTGTTGATACTTCTGAAGCCTGGCCCCCACCCGGTCCTCCACCGCTTCCACCGTAAAATCAAGTTCCGCCAGGATAGCCGCGATGGCCCGGCAGCGCCGGTTTTTCCGGACGTCGTCGGCCGCCCCGCCTTTGAAAGTGAAGGTAATATAATTTTTGTTCATCGTCTCACCGCAGTAGGCGTCTAGGACGCTGTAATGATAACCGACCCGGGAACTAAAATTGAGATATTTGTCGGAAATAATGGCGTAGCTGCGGTCACCGAAGCGTTCTGACGCGAGGTTGGGCGGAGCCATCATCTGCTGCGAAACTACGGAGAAAAATCCTCTTAATTCTATCGGCTTAGGTTCATGCTGGCGGCTCAGTTGTTCATCCGTCATGCCGGCCAGCAAAGCCTGGAAAGGAATGCTGGCAATCTGGTCTGTGGTCACCTTGCGGGCCTTCCCGGTTAGGCCAGTGATCCCGCCACCCAGGTCAATAACATGTAAATCCAACGGCAGAGATGCTTTCAATTGAAGTGCTCCACCGCCGTCTTCAGAAACAACGTCGCTTAGTTTAAACATCTCGCCGTAAGAAAGCTCGTGGACCAGTCGCATGATGTCGTGGATCGTCTCGCAGTATTCCGCATTGAAATTAGGGTCGTTTGGATCCAGGAGACGGAGCGGGACGATAAACTTGGCCAATTGTTTCAATGTCTCGTATACCGGTGTCCCCTTCATCTTCGGTTTGTGGTCCCTCTTCAGGGAGAGGAGTTCCGGGACCCGCCCGTCATAAACTCGGCAACCATAGGCGTCAATCGTAACCTCTTGCCCCTCACGTAATGTTTTGGTCGCCTCCCTGGCATTTAGAATGGTGGGGATTTCAAACTCCCGGGATAGAGAGGCCATGTGACCGGTGGCGGAACCGAAGTCGGTGATAATGGCGGTGGCCTTGGACATTAAGACCACGAATTTGGGTGAAGAATGCCGGGCCACCAACACACCGCCGTCAGGAAAGCTGACCAGGTCGTCTTCTGACCTGATCTGGTAGACCAGGCCATATCCCACACCGGGAAAGGCGGCGTTACCCCCTTCCAGCAGCAACTGATATTTTTCAAGACCTTGAACTTCAGGAATAGATCGGCTTACATCTTCAAGCTGGGGAAAATTTAAGGGACGGGATTGGAGGATAATCAGATTACCCTCCTGGTCTAAAGCCCATTCCATATCTTGGGGGCCGCCGTAGTGCTCCTCCAACCGCTGGGCGTACCGGGCCAGAGTGATGATCTGGTCCGAAGCCAGCCCAGGAGCGTCTTGTTTCTCTGGAGGGACAAGGAGTTCCATCAGGCCGCCCAGGGGATTGATGACCAGTTGCACCGGCTTATGGGAGATTTGCTGGTCAAGAATAGTCTGCCGGCCATCCTTGGCCACTTTATAAGTATCGGGAGTGACGACACCATCCACAGCATATGGGCCGAGACCCCAGACCGAGGTGATGATGATATTGTTCTCCTGGGGATGCAAAGGATCGCAGGAATACATCACCCCACTGGCCATCGACTCGACCATCCGGATGCAGGCCACGCTCATAGCCACATCTTCCACCCGAATGCCTTTATTGAACCGGTAGGAAATCGCCCGCGGGGTAAACAAGCTGGCCACGATGACCTTGTAGGTGGAAATAAGCTTATCCCTGGTCACGTTTAACACCGAAACGTACTGACCGGCGAAGGAGAGTTCGCTGTCTTCACCGATGGCGCTGCTGCGCATGGACACCCGGAGTTGCGGCGGTTGTGCCTCGGAGTCCGGGACGGTAGGGTACTGTGGCCGTAAAGATGCTAAGACGGCCTGTTCCAACTCCGAAGGTACTGTGGCCGTAAAGATCAGTCTTTGGATGGCTTCGCTGCCCTCATGGACGGATTCCGAGTCCTGGTCTCCCATTTCCACTTTGTATTTATTGATCTGGTCCGTCAGGTCGTTACTGTCCAGAAAAAGATGAAAAGCCCGGGTGGTGATGGCGAATCCCTCAGGCACGGGCAGCCCCACCCGATTGCGGATCTCCCCCAGGTTGGCGTTTTTCCCGCCGACCCAGTCGGCCATTTCCTTATTGACCAGGGCGTAAGGCAAAACCAATTCCGGCCGGTCTTCCCGTTCTTCCTCGTGGAGCACATTATTGATCTCGGCGTTAATTCTTTCCAGGGTTTGGTAAAAGGTCATGTGCCTTTGACCGGAAAGCACATTTAAATTTTTGATCATCCGAATGGTGTGGAAAATAAGCAAGGCTGTCTGCGAGCGGACATAAGACATGCCAAAAGGCTGGTAGCCGTGCAGTTTGTCGCTGACATCCGACATTATCTTGGCGAGCTGGGCGTTAGAATCCAACAATTCTTTGAAGCTGGTGTATTTCAACTGGAATAAATCCGACAATGTACTTTTTGGAGTTTCGGCATTGGGCTGC
>JADFXK010000101.1:4197-11070 GCA_015233625.1 Deltaproteobacteria bacterium
TTTCAGGTGCTCGGTTCGATCTCCTTGACCAGACAATAGCGAGTGGCGGGACCATGTCCGGTCCTTTTCAGTATCCCTTTCTTGACCATATCTTGCAGGTCGTTCAGCGCAGTGCGCGAGGGGAAACCATTCCCCACGGCTTGCTGGTACTCCACCCGGGTAATCTCTCCCTTCTCGAGGAAAATTGAAAAGGCCTTTTTCTGTCTTTCATTTAGAACCAGGTCGGGTGGAATAGACGGCCTTTCTTCGGCTGACGGGCTGGACACAAATACTTCTGTTGGTGGATGAGACGGTTCCACTGCCGGGGGAGTCCTTTCCTCCTCCAGTCGGATATCATTAATATAGATCAGTTGTCCTTCGACCATGGCCACGGCTCGAATAATACAATTCTTTAATTCCCTTACATTTCCGGGCCAAATGTGAATCAGCAGTTTTTCCAGGGCGCCCTGGGTTAAGGCGACGTATTCTTTTTCCATTCGGATGCATGCCTGCCTGAGAAAATGATTGGCCAGGGTGGGAATATTCTCTTTGTGATCCCGTAAGGCCGGAGTCCGAATGGTAATGACGTTAAGTCGATAATAGAGGTCTTCCCGGAAACGTCCTTTGTCAACCAATTCTTTGAGATCTTCATTGGTCGCCGTAATGACTCGGACGTCCACATCGAATTCGCGGTCACTGCCCAAGGGGGTGACTTTTCGGATAGACAAGGTTCGCAGCAGGGCTTGTTGGACTTTGGGGGAGGCGGTCCCGATTTCATCTAAGAACAGAGTTCCGCCATGGGCGGCTAAAAAGGCTCCCTTACGGTCGGTCTTGGCCTCGGTAAATGCACCCTTGGTGTGACCAAACAAGGAGTCTAATAACAGGTTCTCATCCAATGCGCCGCAATTGATGGAAATAAAAGCCTTGGAAGCTCTGACGCTGTATTTATGAACCGCCTCGGCGGTAAGTTGCTTCCCCGTACCCGTTTCTCCGATAATCAAGACGTCCGCATCCACCGACGCGGCTTTGAGTATCTCAACTTTGAGTGATTCGATCACTGGTCCGGAGCCGATAATGTCGCCGACATCGTGGGCTAATAATAAAGTGTTGGTGGGCGGCCGGTCCTCCTCTAAGATTGCCGGTCTTTCTTGCGTCACCTTCTGGATGCTAACATCTTTGAGTCGGATCTCTTCGAGTTGGTTCTTAATGGTATTGATCATGTTATTGATGGAAAATCGGAGAAAGTTGGTCTCAAAGTCGTGATTTGGCAGTTCGATTTCCTTAAACTCTCCGGTCTCCTGAATATGATTCACCGCCGCGGCCAGATCAAATATAGGTCGGGTGATAACCCGGCTGAGAACATAAATAACAAAGGCAATCATGATCATAGTAAACAGGCTGACGACAAAGATGACATCCACCTGCCGGTATCCGGCCCACAGCCCCAGTCTGCTCCGGTCAACAAAGGCCACTCCGGCGTAGTTATCGGGCTTGCGGTCCAGCCCGGCTTTAAATCGGATGGGTGCGTAACCGATATTGACCAGATAGGCTCCAGAAGAGAAGCCGGAATCATCAGACTGGATAGTTATCAAGCCGGGTTGCCCCGATTGCAAACTGCTGACCATTTGCCAGAAATCGTTGTGTTTAATATCAGGTTTGAACGCTCGTTCCAGTCCGGGTTTGCCGAAAACCCCGGAAAGACCTGTTCTGGCCGTTTCGGACGATAATTCCTTGGGATGGTCATCTAATTCTTCGGACTGAAATAAAATCCAGCCGTCCTTATCAAACATGTAGCAATACCTGACTTCCGGACTCCTGACATAGGCAAAAATTGGGGACTGGGGCGAATTGTATAATGACAGGATATCCCGGACGCGGTGCGCATCCACACCCAGCAGTAAGGCCCCCTCGGGATGACCGTCTGGTTTCCACAACATCACCGCGAATCTAATGATTTTGCGGACCGTGTTCCGGCCCAGCAGTTTTCCTGAGGACAGGGGATAGATCCCCTCGACGACGGGGGAGATAAGGACCTCCTCCCTGCCTATATTTTGCAGGTCCGCCAAAACGCCCGAAGGAGAAGGGCGGATAAAGGAGACCTCGGATCGAGGCACCTGGACCAGTTTTTCCCCAATGCCGACAAAGAAGATGGAGTTATCAGCAGTGGGGGCGATAAAGGCGACTTCAGTATAACTCCAACCGCGCATGTGTTGGTGCACAGCCCAGAACTGTTCTAAAGAAGTTGCGGAAACTGGTAATTGCGCTAACTCCAGCAAGTCCTCCTGGCAGAGGTTCAGGAATCCGCTGACCTCATGGGCCACGGCCAGGGCTTGGATGCGAACGCTCCGCTCTACGGCTTCGTTCAGAAACTGTTTGGAGTACCAGTTGGTGACGAACCCGGTGACGATCAAGATCAAGACAGTTGACGGGATAAGTGCCATGAGCAACTTAGTTCTGATATGGAAGGACCGGACGTTAGCCAGATCGAACCAGGCTAGTTTAAAGGCATCATCAAGGTACCTGACGAGACGCAACATACTGACCTCTGCCTCCTGGAGGATGGGATTATTTTTTGGGTAAACACTATAATACAGCAAAGGTCATGCCATATTGCCACTTCCGGCCGTAACGACGATTCATTGAATAAATCGTCATGAATCAATCATCCCGGGGCCCGATGATGCCAGCAGGCGCAATGCTTCTGTCAGGTTTGTTTACACGATGTAAAAAGCCGCGGCTTATGGGGCTGAAGGCCTAATCTCGCTAACGGCCATTTCGATCAAAGCGTGAGATCTCGCCAACCCGCTGAGGGGTGGTCAAGCCTGGTCGTCAACCTGAGACATGCTCGTGTTTTGTTAAAAAATAATGATTTATATTCAAGATGTTACTATATGATCCTGGATCTCGCCAGATTTATTGGCATGGCCCTTGCTTTAATTGGGGGCAACTGGCGAGATTTTTGGCCGGCCGGAGCTGATTTCTTAATCGATGCCCACCTGTAAGGTTATCGATTAGACATGCAGAAAAAGAGAAAAATAGGAGTAACACGCTGTTATCAGGTAAAACCTTTAAGGGAGGTAATGATTCATGAGAGCTTTGTTTCGTAGGATACTAGCTTTTTGCTCCGTCATCTCCGTGCTTGTCCCGGCGGCGGTATGGGCGGCGGGAGAGAAAGCGGCCATGCTGGTGGTTGTGGCCGACACCCGTAGAGTGACAAGCGACATTGGAAAGTACTTTGCCGACCTGTATAACACTAACATGTGGCTGTTCGCCGTCTGGGCCGTAGTGCTCACGGCCGGGTACGGTGTGTTCTTGGGTTTTTCGATGGACATTATTATGTCCCGGACCGGTCTTGATCTCAAATCCCGCAAGATTATCGAGCATTAAAAGATACCTGAATCGAAGGAGGAGTAACAATGGAACACTCGTTTTGGTATTTACACATGCCCATTGCGGGCGTGGAAATATTCTGGCCGGGTCTGGTATTAATCGGTTTTTCGGTAGGGACCATCGGCGGCTTCTTCGGCATGGGCGGGGCCTGGATGGTGACGCCGGGGCTGAACATCTTGGGCTTCCCCATGGCCTTTGCCATTGGCACTGATATTGCACACATTGCTGGGAAGTCTATGATTTCCACCATGCGGCATTCCAAGTTCGGCAACGTGGATTATAAGCTGGGCTTTGTCATGCTTTTCGGAACTATGTTTGGGATCGAGATCGGGGCGCAAATGATCATGTGGTTGGAGCGCCTCGGTAAGGTCGGTCCGATAGTCCGGTGGGTCTATGTCGGCTTCCTGGCCATGATCTCCTTCATGGTCTTCTACGACTACTATAAAGCCGACCAGGCCAAGAAAGCCGGCCGGATCTCTGGAGATAAAGGGGCGGAAGGGATTACCTGGTACAAAGCCTTACACAAGATCAATATCCCGCCGATGGTTCATTTTAAGACGGCCGGCTTCACCTGTTCGGCCTGGTTGCCCATCGGTGTCAGCTTCATCACCGGTATCCTGGCCGGCTTTCTCGGAATCGGCGGCGGCTTGCTCCGCATGCCGGCTCTGGTCTACTTGATTGGCTGTCCGACCCATATCGCGGTGGGGACCGATCTGTTTGAAGTCATGATCTCCGGACTTTACGGCGCCTTTACGTACACCCTGAAAGGCCGGATCGAACTGGTGGCCGTTTTCGTGATGCTGACCGGCGCCGCCATCGGGGCTCAGATCGGCACAGTGGCCACGAAGTATGCTAAGGGCTATGGTATCCGGATTGCTTTCGGGTGCGCCGTCGTGGCCTGTATGGTCTCCATCATCTTAAAACAGTATGGCATCGACGTGATGGCTGCAGTGGTTATCTTGGGTGCGATTTCGGCCCTCTGCGTTTATATCGTCTCCATCATGTTTAAGGGTGCGGCTGCGGAACTTCGGGACAAAAAAGAACGGGAACGCGCCGCCGCGGCTTTTCAGAATTAAGGAGGAAATATCACAATGAAGAGAAATCCGGTTTTCTGGTGTGTCACCCTGCTTTTCCTGGTCTTTTGTTTTGGTCCGGCCTGGGCTGCTGAAGTCAGCCAGGGAAACTGCATCAGCGTCAATGACAAGGACAAAACTCTGACTATAGAGGAATATGATCTGAACTTCACCAAAGATAAGCCTTACGGCCATCCGACGGGGAAGAACTCCACCTATAACATTGCCACGGCCTTGATCGGCATCCCGCCCACCAAAGGGGATGTGCTCAGGATATCCTACGACGTCAAAGGGACCGAGCGGATCGCACTCAAGATTATGAATGTGTCAAAACAAGATTTGAAGAAGAAGTAAACGGATGAGATGGGCGCAGAGTCCCGGGGGGTACCTCTCTCCCGCCTCCCGACTCTGTCTCACCCATCCGGTTGCACCACCGGGAATCAAGAAACAGAATTGTCCGTTCCCAAGACTGCACGGAAACGGTAAACCCAAACACCATCATTAGGACCATGGGGATTTAGCCTAAGGCCAGGAGGAAACCAGTATGAGCTCCCACCAGAAAATTGTTGTAGTCATCTTTGATTTGCTGCTTCTGGCTGAACTGGCTTTCAGCATCTACTTGGGTCGGCATGATCGCGAGGAAATGGCCGGTATATTCCTCCGGACCTTTGTTCCCCTGCTCGTGGTGACCGTAATATCTTATCAGTATGCTATGAGAAAACTTAATCGTCCTGAACCAGGAACAGAAACCGGTCCTGCACCGGACCAGAATTAATATATTTTTGGTCAACTAGCCCTCTAGTTGTGTCCCCGCTTAGACCCCCCCCGGTCGAGAGCAGCATTATTAACCATATATCCGCCAGGCGGGTGAGATTCAGATAGGTCAGACTCTCATCCGTCCGGCGCCAAGTCCACCTCTCCAACCTCTCCCCCCGACCCTTCAATTTACACCTCGTAAAAAAAGCTGACACTTCATGGCCAAACATGCGTCCCTAGGTAAAATACGGCGACCGATTTATCTAAATTTTTTCAAATTTGTTCCGGTGCTACTGAGTTGGTGCGAACATTGCTTATAGGCTTATATTCGACCTTGGGACCAAAGGATAGGCGGCCCCAGATGGTCATCGATTCCTGAAGGTCGGATCCGGGCAGTTACAAGGTCTTGGCGTCGGGTGGGCATACTCGCAATAAGGGAGGTTGATTCCATGAATGATCGGTTCACCATCTTGGTAGCTGATCGAAACCGATACGTCCGAGATTTTCTCCGCCGTGAGCTTACCTCAGCCGGATACCAGGTGGTGGTAGCTAAAGACGCCATCGAGCTACGGCGGCTTATCCAACGGTGCCGGCCACTTCATCTTCTCATTTTGGACTTGGAGATTCCCTACATGGGCGGGGTTACCGTTTTGGAACAAATCAGGAAAGAGTACCCCTCCCTGCCTATAATTCTTCATATGTTCATGACGGAGGAGATGAGCCATCCCAGTATCCGAGAGGTTGCGGCGGTGGTCGAAAAGAGTGGCAATCCCGATGAATTGATTCGGACAGTGAGCCAGGCTTTGCGCCGCCGCTATCCCCACGACTTTGTGGCGGAGCAAGCAGAAGTGCTGTAATGACGTTACGGGTTACGGGTTCCGAGTTGGAGGTACCCCCCCCGGTTAGCCGAGTAAATCGTTATCGGCCACACCCTCCAACTCGTTAACCGCAACTCGTAAACCGCAACCAGCAACTTGCAACATGAGCAGGCAATGACCAAAGAACAATACTATTCCTCATTAACCAGAAGAATGATTCTAATTGTGATGTTAGTATCGTTTGCCCCGCTCGTCTTGATTATGGCCCTAACCGGGTATGAATTCCATACATCCTACAAAAATAAAGTCGTTGCCCACTTAGAAGAAATCGTCAGAAAGCACAAACAGCATGTTGACGGGTTCCTAATGGAAAAATTGGCTGATCTCAGCTTGTTGGCCTCTTCATTTAATCCTGAGGTGCTAAGCCAAGAAAAATTTCTGCAGGAGCTGTTGGCCCATCTTAGGAAGGGTTTCGGAGGCACTTTCGCTGACTTAGGACTGGTGGACGAACAAGGTATCCAGGTGGCTTATGCCGGACCGTTCAATCTGGGCCGGGCCAATTACATGGCCGCCGAGTGGTTTATTGAGTCTAAACGCAGTAGTTACTATATCAGCGACGTATTCTTAGGCCTTAGGGGTATCCCTCATTTTGTTATCGCCGTTAAGAAAGACTGGCAAGGCCGGCAATGGATATTTAGAGCCACCATTGATTTTGACGTTTTTAACCGGCCGGTGGAGAATATTCGCGTCGGAAAAACAGGCATGGCCTTTATCATTAGTAAGGCCGGCGCCTTCCACACCCAACCGCGGATTGATATCAGCGCCGAAAAAGGCCTGCTTGTGGAAGTTATCCGGCA
>JADFXK010000101.1:11080-11617 GCA_015233625.1 Deltaproteobacteria bacterium
GAAACAGAAAATAGGGACGGAAGGAAAGCCAGCCAAAGAAGACCGTCTCGCTGCTCCAATTTTAGCTCAGAACAATTTAGTGACCGGGGATGTGTTCGTCGTTTCTCCTGATCGGCAACCGTTGAATCAGCATGTGATCTATTTTATCTCGCCACTCAAAAATGGAGAATGGTTTCTGGTCTACCGACAGGATGAAGGTGATGCTTTCTCAGATTTATATCACGCCCGGTCGCTGGCCTTTGGTGTCCTATTGTTGGGCGGTCTGGTTATTGCTGTTACGGCATTTCTTTTGTCTAAGCGAATGGTTAATCGGATCGCCCGGGCTGACCGTGAAAAAGAGATGATGAACGAACAGGTCATCGAAACGGGCAAGCTAGCTTCATTAGGTGAATTGGCCGCCGGGATCGCCCATGAGATAAACAATCCGGTGGCGATCATGGTTGAGGAGGCGGGATGGATTCAAGACATGTTGGAGGCGGACGAGTTTAAACAGAGCGAGGATTATGAGGAGATGCAAAGGGCCGTTAATCAAATTCG
>JADFXK010000102.1 GCA_015233625.1 Deltaproteobacteria bacterium
TATGTCTCGAAGCCTGTTAATCCGGCAGAATTACTGGCGGCCATAAAGGAGGCCAGATCCAGCGGGTCGGCTATCCGGCCATCCCCCAGACCGGCCCAGGCGCCCGCCCACCCGGTTCAGCCCACCGCCCAACCGTCCCAGCCGGCCATCGGAGTAATCTTTGATAAGGCATCCTTCATGGATCGCATTGGTGATGACCTGGAATTTGCCCAGGCCCTGGTCGGGGTATTCTTGGAGGCCCTCCCGGCTGATTTGGACCGGATCCGAGAGGCGGTTGAGCGGAAAGACGCCGGAGGGTTGCAGCGCGGGGCTCACAAGCTAAAGGGGTCACTGGGCAATGTCTCAGCCGAGGCCGGCCGTGAACTCGCTCTTCGGCTGGAGAAAATCGGCCGGGAAAATCGACTGGCCGAAGCCGAGACCGCGCTGTTGGAGTTGGAACAGGGGCTAGACCAATTGACGCCTGTCCTGGCCGAATTCCTGGCCGTGGCGGGGTAGGGGGTACGTGTGCGGGATGCGGGTTGCGGGTCAATGTCATTGACTTTTAAGAGGAAAATTTTATCGTTGATGATAGCTCCTCTGAAGCCCCGAAGGGGCGCACTAGGTTAGCCCAGGGCAACGCCCTGGGAAATACGGCAGGTTATGTGCAGCAGGATGGTCGGGTGGCGGGCCAACCCCAAAACCATTTCCGTTGAAGGCGATATATAATTACGGCTGAAATGATGGTTGGCTGGCAATTTTATGATGACATTACATGGTCTTTTATATATGTATCGCCCCTACCCAGGGCGCTGCCCTGGGCTAACCTAGAGCGCCCCGTTGGGGCTTCATCAGAATTAGCCATTTATTAAAATCAGATCCGATTGTCCGTCGCTTAAGTGAATGACATTGGGTTGCGTGTCAATGTCATTGCCGTGAACGGTCATAATTGGCCTTCTTTGCCTTGCTCTTTGTTGATTCGCGACGCGGTATGAAGGCGGGTGGCCCAGACAACTTGTTGTCTGGGTGGCGAAGCCACAAGAAGTCAGGTCAACTATGGTCTCTAATTCAAAATCGCCGGCTTTGGCCGTTCAAGGGATAATCCAAATTGCCACCAGTTAATACTGGAGGAAATATGAGGTATGTCGGCTGGCATGAATATGTCAAAACTGCCCTTAAGGTGGCGGAGTATCAAAAGGATACTGAGGTCGGTTGCGTGGTGGCCATGGTGCCGGTCCTTCCCGGATGCCTGACGCAGGCCGACAAGTTTGAAAAGGCCCGGGACAACCTGATCGATGCGATAGAACTCTGGATTACGGTGGGGTTGAGAGAGGGGGAAGAGATGCCGGAGGTGAATGGGGTCCGGTTAGCCACCTCAATGGAAAGGTACACGATATGACCCGGCAAGAGCTTCTGTCTCAAGTAGGTCTCGGAGAAGACAGCTATCGTCAGTTCAAGGCCGATGTGCGCAACGTTGACTCTCTGGCCGCGGAGATGGCGGCTTTTGCCAATTCCGAAGGCGGCGCCATTTTAATCGGCGTCGGGGACGACGGTGCCTTACCGGGCTTGTCGCCGAAAGATGTGAGCCGGATCAATCAGCTTATCAGCAACGCGGCCAGTCAGCAGGTGCGGAGCCCTTTGGTGGTGCGGACTGAAAATGTACTTCTGGAAAACGGCCGCATTGTCATCGTGTTGACCGTGCCAAAGGGGATCGACAAGCCCTATTTCGACAAGAACGGTGTCATCTGGCTGAAATGTGGGGCCGACAAACGGCGGGTGAATACCAAGGAGGAGCTGCGCCGTCTGTTCCAGAGCGTCGGCCAGTTTTACGCTGATGAATTGCCGACCAAGGCCGGCATCGATAAGCTCGACAAATTACGCTTTCGAGATTTCTTGCGGGATGTGTATCAGCAGGAATTTCCTGATTCACCGGCCGAGCTGCTGCGGCTGCTGCAGAACATGAACCTGGCCACGGATGACGGCTGGTTGAACCTGGCCGGAGTGCTCCTTTTTGCGGAGCGGCCGGAATGGATAAAGCCGCAGTTCATAGTCAAGGCCATCCGGTATCCCGGTAACGAAATTCACGCCGGTCAGTACCTGGACACCGAAGATTTGGCCGGCCCTTTGCGCAAAATATTTGATGAATCAATGGGTTTTGTGATGCGCAATCTGCACAAGGTCCAGGCGGGACAGGGCGTTAATTCACCTGGGGTGCCGGAAATTCCACCCGCGGTTTTTGAAGAACTTCTGGTCAACGCCCTGGCGCATCGGGATTATCTGGTCAACGCGCCCATCCGGGTTTTCGTGTATGACAACCGGATAGAGATTATCAGCCCCGGCCATTTGCCCAACAACCTGACGGTGGCCAAAATCAAGGCGGGCAACTCCAATATCCGCAATCCTATCCTGGCCTCGTTCATCGCCAAGGGCTTGCTGCCTTACAAAGGTCTGGGGTCCGGTGTCAAACGGGCGCTGGCCGGCTGGTCGGAGATCGACTTCCTTGATGACCGCCCCGGGTGCCTGTTTACGGTGACGGTTCACCGCCCGCCTCCTCTTTCCTCTTGACTTTTTCCTCGAAGTATGATAACATTCATCTCCTAAATCAAGATAACATCCGTTTTGATACCAATGTTCAAAATTAATTCTTGAATATTACGCGGATACCTAATTCGACCCATATCCAGGGGCTATGTACACCTTAGGTTGGGCTTCCGTCCTAATACCCCGTAGGGGTTACCCAATCTAGCCCAAGGTCAGCGAAGCGCCACCCTGGGTCTGGATCAAAAATCGTCAATTATGGCCATGCAAAGTATATCTGGCCCAGAACAGGAGGAAATTATGTTGGGTGATCCGGATTCAGCGAAAATGGTGGTCAGACCTGATGTGAATAACCTAAGCACCGGCAGGATCCCGTCGGGCAGGTGTGAGACGTGCGTCTATTTCCATCCGGCCGCGAGGCAATACGGCGGTGAAGGGGATTGCCGGAGAAACCCGCCGGCGATCACCTCATTTGGAACCAACGCGGTTAACGATCTGGGTGACAGATGGGCCCGGGTGGTGAAATCCGACTGGTGCGGCCATTACGTGGATAAGCCGGATCTGGCGCAAGACAGTCGGGTCCGCCAACCCAGAACCTAACGGACAAACAAGTCAGTACTTAAATACCGTTCTCCGGTGTCGGGCAGGATAACCACGATCTGTTTTCCCTGGCTCTCGGGTCGCCGGGCGATTTCCAAAGCCGCCCAGGTGGCCGCACCGGAGGATATGCCGCACAAAATTCCTTCCCATTTAGCCATAGCTCGGGCCGTCTCGATGGCCTGGTCGTTACTCACCTGAACGATCTCATCAATGATTTGGGTATTCAACACCTGGGGTATGAACCCGGCCCCGATGCCTTGAATTTTATGGGGCCCGGGCTTCCCGCCGGACAACACGGCCGAGGCGGTCGGTTCCACCGCCACAGCCCTGAAGGTTGGCTTCCGGGCTTTGATTACCTCGGCGACTCCCGTAATAGTCCCGCCGGTGCCGACTCCGGAGACAAATATGTCCACCCCGCCTTCCGTGCCGGACCAAATTTCCTCGGCCGTGGTCCGGCGATGGATGGCCGGGTTGGCCGGGTTGGCGAACTGATTGGGCATGTGGGCCTGGGGGGTGCTCTCCAATATCTCCTTGGCCTTGGCGATGGCGCCCTTCATTCCCTCCGGACCTGGGGTCAGGACCAGCTCCGCCCCTAAATGTTTGAGCAGAGCCCGTCTTTCCAGGCTCATTGTTTCAGGCATGGTCAGGATAAGCCGATACTTCTTCATAGCGCAGACAAAGGCCAGGCCCACCCCGGTATTACCGCTGGTTGGCTCCACAATCGTGCTGTCGGGGCTAAGTAGTCCCAGGGCCTCAGCCGCCTCAATCATGGATACGGCGATGCGGTCTTTGACGCTGCCTAAGGGGTTCAATGATTCCATTTTGGCCAGGACGATGCCTCCCAGACCCTGGGTGAGATGATTTAACCTGACCAGTGGGGTCCGGCCGACGACTTTGGTCACATCAGCAAACATGCCTGTCATGTCAATCCCCTTTCTTGTGGTTGGTAGATCGATGGTGATTGCTTCCAATGTAGACCAGTTCGGGCCGCTTCAGCATCACCTTGGTATCGGGGGGGACGCTTTCGGTTAGCCACACATTGCCGCCAATGATTGACCTGGCCCCGATCACTGTCTCGCCGCCCAAGATAGTTGAGTTGGCATAAATGATGACATCATCCTCGATAGTCGGGTGCCGTTTCTTGTTTTTGAGCTTTTCTCCGGCGTCCCGCGGCAAAGACAACGCGCCCAGGGTGACGCCCTGGTAGAGTCGGACTCGCTCTCCTATTTCGGAAGTCTCACCGATGACCACGCCCGTCCCGTGATCGATAAAGAAGCTTTCTCCAATCGTGGCTCCGGGATGGATATCAATTCCGGTATGGCTGTGCGCGTATTGGGTCATAATCCGGGGGATGATGGGCACGCCCAGTCGATGCAGGCAGTGGGCCATGCGATAAACGGTGGTGGCGAATAATCCCGGATAACTAAAGATGACTTCGTCATAACTCCTGGCCGCGGGATCACCTTCCAGCGTGGCCCGAATATCCTTACCCAAGATCCCTCTCAGGTTAGGCAAACATTGCAGGAACTCCAGAGCCAGCCCATGGCCGAGGTCGTTGCAATGGGCCGAGGGCTGTTTATGGCGAAGGCAATCATGCTGAATAGACAAGACAATTTGTCGGGCCAGAGCTTGAAACAGGTCCGTCGCTTCCTGCCCCAGGGAGTATTCCAGATTGACCGCATCCAGTCGGTTCTGGGTGAAGTACCCCGGAAAAAGGATCCGTCTGGCCTGGTGAATGATCTGAATGACTATTTCTCGAGAAGGAATGGGGGCATAGCCCACGTGGTCATAACAGGCTTCCGTGTTGCAGGAAGAGACCAGTTTATGGATTACCTCTGGAATTCTCTCATAATATTCGTTTACCGTTTCCGGGTGTTGAATGCACTCTTTGGCCAGGCAAATGTCTTTTATCATGGCTGGTAATCCTTTCCGATCAGAAAGATACCGTAGGTGGCCAGTAAATTGGGCAGGAAATTGATAATGCTTCCCTGTTGTTCATGATTGGGAGTCCTGATGGCCACCTCGCGCAGGATGCGAAATCCGGTCTTTCGGGCAAAGGCCCTGAAATCTGCTATGGTAATCACCCGGATGTTGGGCGTGTCGTACCATTCGTAAGGGAGTTGGGGAGAGATCGGGGCGCGACCAGTCAGCAGCAGTTGCAGCCGGATCCGCCAATGACTAAAATTGGGGAAACTGACGATGCCCTTTTTTCCGATGCGCAGCAAGGACCTGATTAATCGGTCTGGTTCATAGACTTGCTGCAAAGTTTGACTGAGAACGACGTAATCAAAAGCCTGATCAGGGTAGTCACGGACTTCCTCGTTAATGTCCCCGTGGATCACCGACAGACCCTTGGCCACGCATTCGGCCACCCCGGTCTCGGTTCGTTCTACGCCGGTTCCGACGACTTGTTTATGATCCCTGAGGAATTTAAGTAAATCACCTTCGCCGCAACCGAGATCCAAGACCCGGGACCTCGGGGCGACCAGGGAAGCTACTGTCCGGAGATCAAACCGAAGATCATTTTGTTTGACATTCAAGGTAGACACGTTCCAGAAAACCTTTCACCATGGTATTTAACCGCTCGCTGGGCAGCAAGAAGGCGTCGTGACCCCAGGCGGCTTCGATTTCGCAAAAGCTCACGTCCAGGCCGTTTTTTTTCATGGCCTTGACCATGGCCTTGGACTGGTAAGTGGGGTAGAGCCAGTCGGAGGTAAATGATACGACCAGGAATCTGGCCTTGGCCTGAGCAAAAGCCGCTACGGCCGAGCGCCCCCATACTGGTATTCCAGGTCGAAGTAGTCGGCCGCTTTGGTCAGGTATAATAATGAATTGGCGTCGAACCGGTCCACGAATTTGGTGCCCTGGTAATGGAGATAGCTTTCCACCTGGAAGTTCGCGTCAAAATCGAAGGAGAAATCCATCCGGTCCTGGAGCCGCCGGCCGAATTTATGCCGCATCGACTCATCGGACAGGTAAGTGATATGCCCGATCATCCTGGCCAGGGCCAGGCCCAGATCCGGTTTCGGTCCGGCGTAGTAGTCCCCGTTGTGCCAGTTGGGATCGGCCATGATGGCCTGCCGGGCTACCTCATTAAAGGCGATGGCCAGGGCGGAATGACGGGTGGTGGTGGCCAATGGAATGGCCGAGGCGACCATGTCCGGATACTTAACCGTCCATTCCAGGACCTGCATCCCGCCCAGGGAACCGCCGACCACGGACAAGACCCGGGTGATGCCTAAATGATCCAGCAGAGCCTTTTGGGCTGTAACCATATCCCCCAGGGTCACCAGCGGGAAATCCAGGGCATAGGGCCGATCGGCCGCCGGATTGATCGACGAGGGACCGGTGCTGCCCATGCAACTGCCCAGGATGTTGGAACACACCACAAAATAGAGGTTGGTGTCGATGGCCTTGCCGGGGCCGACCATGATGTCCCACCACCCCGGCTTGGGGTCATCCGAGCTGTAGTACCCGGCCACGTGGGAATCCCCGGTCAGGGCGTGGAGGACCAGGATAACGTTGCACTTGGTCGCATCCAGTTCTCCGTAAGTCTCGTAGGCGATGGTCACCGGACCGAGTTTGGCGCCGCTTTCTAAAAGCATTTCGTGGGGCGGCTGGGCAAAGATGAAGAACTTTTTCTCCACGATGCCCACCGAGACGCCGTGCTGATCATGGTCGATATATTCACTCACTGTGGTCACCGGGGTGCGGGTTGCGTGTCAATATCATTGATTTAAGATTCCGGCTTGGTGTCCGAATTACCCAGGGTGGCGCTTCGCTGACCCTGGGCTAGGTTGTTTTTCCCCTTCGGGGAAATGGGTTTTGTCAACCGGAACGAGGTGATTTGCCTTGAAAGTCCATTGCCGGGGTTAAGCTGACTGTTGACCAGACCACCATCCTAATACCCCGTAGGGGTTACCCAATCTAGCCCAGGGTCAGCGAAGCGCCACCCTGGGTCTATGGTTCCAATACACGTAGCACCCTTCACTTCAATGGCGTTGGCTTCCAACCCTAACATGTAACCCGAAACCAGAATCTATTTTTCCAGATATCCTAACGGCATGATATAGACGGGGACCTGGCTCTTGGTCAGGCCGAGTCCTTTGCGGATTTCGTCTTCCTTAAGGTTCGCGACCAGGCAGGTGCCGACTTTTTTAGCGGCCGACATAAGATAAACATTCTGGGCGATGGCTCCGGCCGAAGCGTTGCCAAATTGCAGCTTTCGTTCGTTACTCCCGGCTTTTTCCGAAACCTTGTCCAAATCCACCACCAGGACCAATATGTGGGAGGCCAGGGACACATACTCCTGGACAGCCACCTTATGCTTCAGGTCACCGGCCGAAAGGAATTTCAGCTTGCGGTTGAGCGGATCATAAAGATAGTTGCCGGTAGGCCCCAACAGGTAGATGTCCATATACTGTTTCCCGTGGGCCGTCGGCGCGGTTCTTTTGCCGTCCGTCCGATTTACACCGTTAGCCGCCCAGAGGATGGCGGCCAGGTCCGAGGCGGACAGCTCAGTGGTCTTGTACTTCCGGGTCGTTTGTCGCCGCTCCAGAGCGGTGTACAGGTCGAAGTTGGCCAGGGCCGGACGTTCCGGCAGGACGATGTCTTTACTTTCCTGGGCCCAGGCCGGGGCGGCCAGAAGAAGTATTAACGCGAGGGTTAGTATTCGGGGAACACGGTTTTTCGTGGTCATTATTCTCCTCCCAATGAAATTACAGTTAGTTGAGGGCTTTTTCCGATCTGGCTCATTTGAGGGACGTATTTTATCATAGAAAATCACAAACCGTGACAAAAAAAATCGATCAATAACCAATTTGTTCAGCAACCAAAAAGAGTTTCGGTAAAAAACAGCCCTGATGGGATCCCCAAAAAGGTCAAGGCCGGAGCTTGCACCCCAGCCTTGATTTTACTCGTTCCGTTCCGTAATCCGTTTTTCGGTTCCGATTGTGGCACTGATCCGATTGGTACTACTACGCTGATGTATTTTGAGCTTAATGTTCTTGACCGGCTATTGTTCGTCCCCTCGTTGGCCGTTTGTATCCGGCCTTGGGGCGGTTATTCCACCAGAAGGGTTATGGCGGCGGCAGTGTCGCCCGCGGCGCATCCGGCGAAGAGGCCGTAGCCCCCACCCAGGAGGATTAACTCTTCGATCATTTCGGCGATGCACCGGCCGGCGGTGGGGCCTTGAGGATGGCCGAAGACCAGGGAGGAACCATAGTTGTTGACGATTTTGTCGTCGATCTTCATCATCTTATTCATGTAGACATCGTTGACGGCAAAGGGGTTGTGGGTCTTGACGGCTTTCAGGTCCGCCACCTTTAACCCGGCCACGTCTAAAGCCATTTGGGCGGCCGGGACCACGGCCGCGGCCATGAATCCCTTTTTCGCCCGAGCGTAGCCATAGGACAGAAGTTTGACCGAGATGTTCTTGTCTCGGCTCAGCGCCTGGGCTTTTTCTTTGGTCGTGACGATGAAACCGGCATTACCGTCGGCCGGGTGGGTCTGGGCGCCAAAGGTGATTACGCCGCCGGGCAACGCCGGCCTTAATCCAGCCAGGCCTTCCGCCGTGGTGGGAAAAACGCCTTCATCGGCCTCGACCGTTACCGTTTTCTTGCCCATCTTCAGATCCAGGGCCACCATATACCGTTTTTGGAAGGCCCGGTCATTAGCCAGGCCATCGGTATATTGCTGGTACCGCCGCAGAGCCATGGCGTCGCATTCTTCGCGCGTAATGCCGGCTTCTTTGGCCACGTTTTCGGCCGTCTGGATCATGGCGTTCTTGGCCCAGGGGTCATTATTGAAGTTGTCCATCAGCCAGTTTTCGCTGATGACCTGGCCGCCCGGTCCTACCGGATTGGGGAAAACCATGTGCGGGCCATTGGAGCAACGGTCAGCTAAGGCGACCAGGATGTTGCTGTACATCCCCTGGTCAATGGCCGCCGCGGCATATCCGATGGCCGTGGTCGAGGTGGCGCAGGCCTGGCTGAAAATGGGTCCGCTGACCCCTTCGGCGCCGATCATGGCCGCCAACCACGGGGTGCCGTAAAAGCAGGCCGGTTGCGGGATGGTATAGCCCAGGAAGACGCCGTCAAATATCTGGGGGTCTAATTGGCGCTCGGACATGGCTTTCTTAATGGTGTTGGCGCACAGGACAATCGCGTTTTCATTCTGGAGACTCCCCTGCCAGCGGCAAAAGGGGGAAGACCAGTATCCGCCGGTCGGGATATATACATTCTTAAACTTTGACATAGTAATTCCTCCTTCAAGAATTCTGATGATATCTATGATAATTTAATGACGTTTTATAGACTTATTTTTGGTCGCTCCATTTGCCGTATCTGACCCGGAGTTCCCGGTGGAGGATTTTTCCCGTGCCGGTTCGGGGCATTTCTTCCTCTTTGATGAAATCGACGGTCTTGGGCTTTTTGTATCCGGCGATCTTATCTTTGCAGTAATCCATCAGTTCTTGAGCCAGTTCCGGGGAACCTTCGGACCCCCCATGGAGAATGACCACGGCTTTGACTGATTCGCCCCATTTGGCATCCGGAATACCGATCACGGCCACGACCCGGGCGTCAAAATGATCTCTAATCCAGGCCTGGGAGAGTTGTGATCGGCGGGCCACGGCCGACCTATCCGACAACAAGTGCCTGAGCTGACTTTCCAGATCCTGAGTATCCAGATTAATTATGGGACTGGCCGGGTGGAGGCTCAAGAACCAGTTACTTAAGCTGGCCATCGCCACTTCTCCCCGGGCCATGGCCGACACTACCTGGTGTCCCGGCCCTCCCGCGATCAGCGAGCCTATGGCCAGATGCGCTCGCGGGGTTTTTTTAATCTTGGCCCAGGCCGCAGGACCCTCCAGGATTTCCAGTTCGACCGGGTAGTCTTTTTTAATCCGGTCTACCGCGGATAATATCCGGTCAGTCCCGTCAATCCGGCGGTTGGTCGGAAAATTTCGAATCCGCCAGGTCTCGTCACTCGGAGCCGGGGCGAGGTAATCCTCCTCCATGATCATCAAAGGCGGCACATGATAATAGGCCAGGGGCACCCGAGAATATGCCGACCAGTCCCAGGACGCGACGGCCTTAAGCCCCGTCTTCCTGTGGTATTCATAAATCCGGGGGCCATCGCTGACCAGTTCCGGCCCAAAATACTGGATCAAGGCATTATGAGGCTGAATCAGCACATTAAAATCTACTCCCGGGAAATTAAATATCTGCCGTCCGAAATGAAAAAAATCGGCGAGCTGGACCAGCCGGTCGGCCTCTTCAAAATCACCGTCACAATCGTCGAGCAACACATCGGCCGGATCGTCCTGGCCGTCATGATGCCAGGTAATCAACCTGGCTTTGTGAATGGTGTACCGGTTGATGGCCCGCATTAGAGAAGACAGCCCCTTATCCACGTCAAAGTCACCCATGATCAGGATGTTCATCCCCGTCTTCGACGCCCGGTCCGCCTGCGGAATATGTTTCAGATACGGGTCGGCTCCAGGACCGACCGCAGATAACGGTTTGGCGGCCGTGGGCACCCCGGCCTCTCCGCCCGGCAGCTTTTTGGCCTCGGGCCAGTCCGGCTCCAGGGCAATGGCCGGTAAAGCGGGTCGAAGCCGGGCGGCCGCCGGTGGCTCCAGGTCCATTTTCAATCTGACCACGGCGTCCTTCATCTCCGGCTGATTTTCGAAGACGGCCAGTGACCGGGTCAGGGCCTTAAGGGCACGAGGCTTATCATCTTTTTTCAAGTACAGGCCGGCCAGCACATTTAAGACCAGGACGTTGGCCTCCCGCGTCTCCAAAAAAACTTCAAAGATCTTAACGGCCTCATCTAAACGGCCGGTGTTTTCGTACATCCGGGCCACATTAAACAGTGGCTCAATGGACTTGGGATTCAGTTCAAAAGCCCTGGCGAAGGCGGTTTCCGCCTGGTCCCATTGCTCAAGCCGGCAATGAAGCACGCCCAGATAATTATAGGCATCATGGACACGGGGATTGATGGATAGGACCTGCTGGAAGTAGGTCACGGCGGTTTCCGGCGGCCCATTCTCGCCTTCCAGAATTCCCAGGTTGTACCAGGCCTCCACGTAATCCGGTTTGAGTTCCACCGACCGGAGAAAGTGCCGGCGCGCCTCGTCCACCTGCTGCCGATTGTATAGTTCCATCCCCAGGAGATTGTGGACTATCTCGGAATCCGGTTCGTTAGCCAACTGAATTTTCAACTCTTCTATCTTGTCCATATGACCCCTCAGTTCTTTTCTGCCCTACCTATATCATTAATACAGAAAATTTAAAATACAGGTGCTCAAATTATTTTCTTGGGCGCGGTGTCACCTGGGCAGGGATATGCGCCCAATCCCGGACTCCAGCCACCTTAAAGAATTATTTTTTGATCCGGGATGAAACAAACTCACGCCGGCCAGGGCACCGGCCACGCCGGAAA
>JADFXK010000103.1:0-8669 GCA_015233625.1 Deltaproteobacteria bacterium
CGACAAAATTTCATCTATCTTTGATCCCTTTGAGCAAGTTGATATCTCCTTCAACAAAAAATATGAAGGGACCGGTTTAGGGCTGGCCATCTCCAAAAAAATCGTGGAGCTGATGAACGGCGCCATCTGGGAGGAAAGTAATCTGCCCGGGCCTGGGGTCACATTCCATTTCACGGCTTGGCTGAGCATCGGGAAAAAAAAGCCCAAGCCGCACGAGCCGGAACCAGGGGCCGCGGCCGGCGCCGGCAAAGAGCCCTTGAGAATTCTGCTGGTGGAAGATAACTACATCAACCAAAAAGTAGGTTCTAAGCTTTTGACCAGATTGGGACACTCCGTCGAAATCGCGGTGGATGGACAAGAAGCTGTTGAAAAAATCTTCCTCAAGAAATACGATTTGGTTCTTATGGATCTCCAAATGCCGGTAATGAACGGATTGGATGCGACTCGGGTGATCAGAGAAAAGGAACAACAATTGGGAGGACATATCCCGATTGTGGCCATGACGGCCTCGGTGATGAAGGGTGACCGAGAACTTTGTTTAGCCGCCGGTATGGACGGCTATATCGGTAAACCGATTGATCAAGGTGAGCTTACGGCCACGATCAAAGAGTTTAGTCGGATGTCCGATTCCAAGGTCGTCATTGAAAACACTCAGAAGACGTCCCAGCTTCAGGACAAAGTCATAGAGATTGAAGACGTTATCGACAGGTCTTTAGGCGACCCGGCCTTGGCCAAAGAATTTGTAATGCTATTCCTTGAGGATTGTGATAAAGATCTGGATAGTCTCAGGCAGGCGGTGCATCTCGGCGATCCTAAGAATATGGAATTTTGTGCCCACCGGTTCAAGAGCGCTCTGGGCGATGTTGCGGCTTACAAGGCGGTCGGATTGGACGCCAGATTAGAAAAAATGGCCCGGGCCGGTAGGTTGGATAAGGTTGAAGAAACCTATCTGGAATTGGAAGAAGAAGTCGGTCGGGTCAAGGCCGCCTTGACTGACTTCATTAAAGGGTTCGAGGAGTGACGATGATCAGTTATACTATCTATGTCATCGATGACGCATCGACTGCTCGAAAGAGAATCACCTTAGCCCTCGAAAACGACTACCGGGTCAAAGGCTTTGAGAATGCAGAAGCGGCCATAGAGACCATCAAGACCGAGCCGCCCGACCTGGTGCTGCTTGATATTGGGCTACCGGGAATGAGCGGGATAGAGGCGCTAAAGGAGATCAAGGCCATCAACCCGGATACCCTGGTTATCATGATAACCGCCTCTGAAGAGATAAATACCGTAATCTCGGCTATGAAATTAGGTGCTTATGATTATCTGCTGAAGCCGCTGCACCTCGACGCCTTATTGGTCACTTTGCGGAATGCTCTGGATACCATCCGGATGCGAAAAGAAATTCAATTGCTTCAAGAAAAGCTGATCGAGGAGAATCTACCCTGCCTCATCGGCGAGAGCAACGCCATCCAAAATGTCATAGAGTTGGTCTCTAAAGTCGCCAAGAGCCGGAACACCTCGGTCCTGATTACGGGTGAAACCGGCACCGGAAAAGAACTCCTGGCCAGCGCGATTCATTATAAGAGTCCCTGTTTTAGAGGGCGGTTTGTGGTCTTCAACTGCGCCTCCTTGCCTAAAGACCTGGTCGAAAGCGAACTTTTTGGCTATGAAAAGGGGGCTTTTACTGGGGCAAAAACCTCCGGAAAGAAAGGACTGGTGGAACAAGCGGCCAATGGGACCTTGTTTTTGGATGAGCTGTGCGAATTGAGTCCGGAGGCCCAGGCCAAACTGCTCCGTTTTCTGGAAAGCGGAGAATATTATCGAGTTGGCGGTGTGGCCAAGCGGAAGCTCGAAACCCGGGTTGTCTCCGCGACCAACAGGGACATCAACGACTTGATGGACAAGGGCGTTTTTCGCCGCGATCTGTACTACCGGCTGGCCGTGGTCCGGATAGATCTTCCATCCTTGAATGAGCGCCGGGATGATATCATCCCCATTGCCAGATATTTCTTAGTCGAATTTAACCGGAAACTGGGAAAGGGGTTCACCGGGATTTCTCAGGACGCGGAAAAGGCGCTGGAGTCCTTCAATTGGAAGGGGAATGTTAGAGAACTGAGAAACCTGATCCAGAGAAGCGTCCTCTTCAACGATGGGCCGGAGCTAACCCTGGAACATCTTGGCCTGGAAAAAGAAAGACCGCCGGAACCGGATCTCCTTAACGCCTTTCCCTGCGCCATCCCGCCCGACGGGATCGACCTTTCGGCCACTCTGGGAAACATCGAAAAACACTACATTGAAGAGGCCTTCAAGATATCCCAAGGCAACGAAAGTCAAGCTGCCCGGCTGCTTAATATTAATTATTATACCCTGCGCCACCGGCGGAAAAAGCTCTTCCAAAAACCATGATCAATCAAATGCTGCGACATCTTCCCCTTCTGATGGATAACTCTAGCTGATTCTCCCAAGATGCCCAAAGCTGATGATTTGGTCCTGGCCCGGAACGTCTGAGAGCCGGCGACCAGGGTCCTGATTGGCAAATTCGCACATCCATCTTGTGCAAATTTGCCAGATCGCCATCCTGTGATCAACCGGATAACCATCAACTTACTAAAACTTCAATTAAACTATGTCACTCAATCCCCTTCTTTCCTTCGGCATACTTCTTGCCTGTATATACCAATGCGTTGGAAAGCCCGAAAGGCTGCCGGCCATACCCTGAAATTTAATTCACCATTCAATTCGGCCAGAGAAGTCTTACTGATTATGAAAAAACCCGTAACCTTTTGTGCCGCGATCGACGGTGGTTCGAGATTCTTAGTTTGGAGGAAAAGCGATGATCGGATTTGAAGTTCTGGCTAAGCAGGTCGACGTTTTGACTGAGGCGGATCAAACACAATCGCCTGGCTCCCGAATGGGCAACCATGACCGCCCGAGAGATGCCCATCTCCATGTGGCGGATGACAGCCAGACCTCGGTCATAGTATCATTCTTAGTCAAGGACGGGGTTATTTCGAACGAACAATTTGACTATGCCCGCCGGGTCCATGCCAAGTTGAATTCTCGTCGGTCTTTACTCAGCGTCATCAAAGAATTGAACTTCATTACCAGCGATCAACTCCGAGAGAGCCTCAGACGGAATCTGGTGTCCTTAAAAATCGGGACCCTGCTCGTGGAGCTGGGCTATCTGAGTGAAGAAGACATCAAATCCGCTTTGGCCATACAACAATCGGCTCCGGTCAAGAAGCGGCTGGGCGACGTCTTAGTCGAGGCCAATTTTATCAGTGAGCAGAAACTGGTTGAGACCCTGGCCTTCCAACTCGGCTTTCCCCACATCGAACCTTTGCTGACTGAAATAGACCGGTCACTTTTGCCCCGAGCCCATATCAAAAATTTCAAGCAGCACAACTTTATTCCTGTCTCCCGAGAAAACGGCCACGTCACGGTGGTTTTCGCCGACCCCACCGACCAGCGGGATGTCGAGGCGGCGCAGCAATTGCTGGGCAAGTCCGTTGTTCCGGCCATTGCCTCTCGCAGAGCCATTGCAGAACTCCTGGCCGGTTATGAGCGCAGCCTGGTGGAGGTGATCGGCCCGGCTCCGGCCGAGGACTCGGCGGTGGCCATCGTGAATCAAATACTTCAAGAGGCCATGATTGAAAATGTCAGCGATATCCATATCGAACCATTCCGAGACAGGCAGCGGGTCCGGTTCCGCCGGGACGGTGTCTTAGTCCATCACAAATATCTCAGCCCTGAATTGGCCAATTCCATGGTTAGCCGGCTCAAGGTCATGGCCGAAGCCGACATCTCGGAGCGCATGCGGCACCAGGACGGCCGATTCCTATACGAAGATCTGAAAACCGGGCGAAGCGCCGATGTCCGGGCCTCCTTTTTTGTGACCATATATGGTGAAAAGGTGGTTATGAGGCTCTTGAGCAAGCAACAATCGGTGCTCAGCCTGAAAGACATCGGGATGGCCTCCAAGATGCTGGACCGGTTCAGCGCCGACGCCCTGGACATGCCCAGTGGAGTCATCTTGATTACCGGTCCCACCGGTTCGGGTAAAACGACTACTTTGTACAGTTGCGTCGCCTATCTCAACGATGTCAATACCAGCATCATCACGGCTGAAGAACCGGTGGAATATGTGGTCGACGGGATCTCCCAGTGCGCCATCAACCCCAAAATCGGCCGGACTTTTGAAGAAACCCTCCGGCACATGGTCCGCCAGGACCCGGACGTGATCATTTTAGGCGAGATTCGGGACAAGTATTCCGCCGACACGGCCATTCAGGCGGCCCTCACCGGTCACAAAATCCTGAGCACTTTTCATACGGAAGATTCCATCGGCGGGCTGCTCCGGCTGTTGAATATGGACATCGAGGCATTTCTGATTTCCTCCACCGTGGTATCGGTGCTGGCCCAGCGTTTGATTAGACGGATTTGTCCTCACTGCGCCGTTGACTATACCCCCACGCCCAGTGAATTACGACGCATCGGTTATACTCACCATGATATCACCGGGGCGACATTCAAAGTCGGCCAGGGATGCCGCAGTTGCCGATTTACCGGATACAAAGGCCGAATCGGGGCGTTTGAATTATTAATCTTGAACGAGATAGTGAAAGATGCTATATTGGCCAAGAAGACTTCTTATGAAATCAGAAGACTAAGTATTCAAAGCTCGGGCCTGGTGACCTTGCTCGAAGATGGTCTGGCCAAGGCGGCCAGCGGTCAGGCCCTGTTGCATGATGTCATTCGACTCTTGCCCCGCTTGATGAAACCTCGGCCCATTCAGGAAATAAGACGTCTGTTGGGAGACGAATAACCATATGCCGAAACCGTTGCTCCAAAGCGTTCAAGAAAAACTTGATGCTGACGGATGGCAGTTGCCGGTATCACCGCCGGTGGCTGCCAAGGTCCAAGAGACAATTAACCAGGGCAACATCCAGATAGAGAACCTATCCCGGTTGATCATGATTGATCAATCATTGACCTGTCAGGTGCTGCGGGAGGCTAACTCCGGCTTCTTCGCCGGGCTAAGGCGAGTCACCAGTCTTGATGAGGCGCTCACCCGGCTGGGGGGCAATCGAATGGCCGACCTGCTTCAGGCGTCAATAAAGAAAAACGTGTACATATCCCCGGATCCAAAAATAAATGTCCTCCTGCTCGACCTCTGGCGGCACTCCCTGACCTGTGCCCTGGCCTCCAGATGGCTGGCCGAGAAGGCTGATTACCCGGCCATGGCCAATGAGGCTTTCTTAGCCGGCCTGCTCCATGATGTCGGGAAGCTGTTCCTCCTTCGGGTGTTGGAGGATATTCGAATGACCGACGAGCTTCATAGCGATTTATCGACGGAATTGATTATTGAAGTACTGCAAACTCAACACACCCTGCAAGGATATAATCTCCTATCTCGGTGGAACCTCCCGGACAAGTATTGCCATGTCGTCAGAGACCATCATGACGACAGTTTTGACGCCACCGATGTGTTGATCATTATGCTCCGGTTGGTGGATCTGGCCTGCCAAAAAATAGGGGTCGGCCTGATACACGATCCAACTATTGTTCTGGCCAATTCCAACGAGGCCCACGTGGGTGGATTCAACGAAGTCATGCTGGCTGAGCTGGAGATTAAAGTCGAGCGGATCGTCCAATTCACCGAACGGGTCGGTACCTACCACTCCATGACCGTCTAACCGGAAAAGACCCGCCCAACGCATCATCATTTAAATTTAAATTGAAAAATGGCGAGTCTACTCGGCCTTTGGACGCCTGGTTGGCTCGCCATCGTTTATGGGAACAACATCTGCCTTTATGAGTAACGTAAACCTATACCACCGTGAACCGACGGGGGGCCTTAACCCCTGCCGGACCGGATCAGTTAATCCAGATCTCCACGCGGCGATTCTTGTCTCGACCCTCTTTGGTGTCATTGGACGCGACGGGATGACCCGGACCAAGTCCATCCACCATCTTTGCATCGGCGCCTCGCTTTCTCAACTCGTTAGCCACGGCCAGGGCCCGGGACTTGGAGAGCGCGACATTAAATTGTTCATCTCCTTTGTTATCGGTAAATCCGAAGAGATAAAAGTCCTTGCCCTTAAATGTTGGTTGAATCAGAATCTGAACCACCCGGTCTAGATCTCGGATGGCTCTGTTGTCAAACTTGTCGCTTGACGCCTTAAACCGGAAATTCGTGGAAAGTTGATTCAGATTTTTGGTCAGTTGCCCGTAGTTGTCCAATGGCCCGGAGGCATCGGCCACCTTCTTCTCAGCCTTTTCGGCCTTGATTGTCTGGTCGATGAAACCGGCCTGTTTGGCGATGTCCTGTCCTTCTTTGGAAAGAGCAAAGTCAATAAATTTACGGACCCAGGGATTTTTCGGCGACTCCGCGGTGTAAAGGAACAGACGCCGGGACAGGGGATAGTCTTCCCTGGCCACCGTAAAGAAAGAAGGCAGGATGGGTGAAGCGCCTGATTCAACGATTTCGAGGGCTTGGGCCGATCTGATGTACGGCAGGCCAATGAAGCCGATGGCTTTGGGATCGTTGGCCACCGCATCGGACAGAAGGTTACTGTCCTCGTACCTCTCCGAGGCGGCCGCCAGCTTCTTGTCATGCAACACCAACGACTTGAAAGTATCATAAGTTCCAGAGTTGTTGTCCCTTGAGCACACCCGGATTTTTCCCGGTGCGCCTTTTACCGCGGCCCAGTCGGATATTTCGCCGCTGAATATTCCCCGCAATTGCTCCACACTGAGAGATTTGACCGGATTGCCTCTATTGACAATGACGGCGATGCCATCCAGAGCCAGTGTATGCTCACTATTGGGTGAAGTCATGTCACCCAGTCCGGCTTCCTCAAGCTTCTTGATCTCGTCGTCCTTGATCTTCCGCGAGGCCATCCCAATATCGCAGTTGTTGACAAATAAATCATTAAATGCCGTGGTAGATCCATGGGCGTGAACCTCGATGAGTTTGGCCGGGGCAGTATCACCAAAGTCGCCTCTTATCGTCTCCTCTTCCTCCTTTTGACTGGGAACTTTTATGACCTTCTTGGCCCCCTCGTTCTTAAGGAACTGCTCGGCCAGGGCCGGCCCCAGTTTTGACCCAATCGTGTTCGACCCGTGCAACCGTAATATAACTTGACCCGGCTGGGTTTGAGGAACATTAGCCGGCTTATCCGCGGGTGAGATCTTGGCCGTCTTTTCCGTCCTGGCTGGTTCCACCCTCTGGGCGGCCTTGATTTTGGCTGGTTCCGGCTTAGGGGGAGGACTGCCGGCCAGCCCGTAAAACAGGCCCACTCCAGCGATAACCAGGACAATCGCTATCCCGGCGACCCATGATAAAGTCTTTCCTTTTCCGCCTCCGGTGGCCTGAATGATTTTCAGGCTGCTGCCACATTCCGGACATACCCGGGCCTGACCTTCTTCCATCTCGATGACACTCTTGTTATCCGCCGTATCACACATTCCAAAATTAACGCACTTACCAATCGTTTTGGGCATTATAAGCCTCCTCTCGAATCATGGAAAGCCATCCTATTCTCAGCGGCCGGCGATATGAGCAGCCCACCGGTATTTAAACAAGAAGATTCCGCAAACCGTAGACCTGACCGGATGCGAGATCTTAAGATAATCTTAAGATATTTTTGATCGCCGACTTGGAACCTTCGATGAACCTCTGGTACTGGGGATCGAAAACATCACCTTGCACTTCGCTCTTGACCGCAATCAACACCTTTCTAATTTCGTGCAACAATTGCTCTTTTTCATCCACCTTGGGAAAGTCGTTGGCTATCCGGTCCAGGACGGTGGTCTTCAGTTCTCGGACGTGTTCCCTGGTCATAACCGCGGGCGTTTCGATGAGGGTTTCCCCCAGGATAAGGGGGACATCTTCTATCCCCCATTTGTTCTTCCTGGGCCAGACCAGTTTATTTACCCCGGTTTGACGATCGGGCATGGACAGAATCAACTTCAATGCCCTGGCCATCAATAGATAAGGGATGGTCTCGTTTACCTTCTCGTCACCGGTCGAGGCATATAAAGAAGGATGTTGGCTGCCGTTTCCTTCTAAGTGCAATAAAAATCTGGACTTTTCCGCATCGGGGCCAATTATCCGGCGCAGGTACTTCTCCTTTAACATTTTGACTTGTTTGACAAATCGTAAGGGGAAGGCGCTCTTGACATTTATCAAGGTTATTTCATTGATTTTATGATCGGTCTCGATAAATTCAACCTCAGTCTTCATATTCCGGCTAAAAGCCGTTTTTAATCGGGCCACAAACTCTGAACTCGTCTGTGACCGCGGGATGAGGATGGTGAAGGCCGAGGACAGAATTTCTTTGCCGGACCCATTGGTGGTATTCCCACCCATTTCATCTTTATCATAGACCAGATTGATCCCGGTGTAAGATATCAATTTACCGACGTAGTCTGTCAGCCCGGGGGAGTCGTTCTCGAATCGCTGTTTCAACTTTTCGATAATACTCATCCCAAATACCCTATCCTCCCGGCGGTCTACCAGGGTATCATGAGCCTTCAGGGCGTCTACGCCGCAAATCATTTCCAATGCCTTCATCAGGGAGGAGGTCTGGATCCGTTCGCTGAATCGGGCGAACGTCGGCTTATCCCCCAGCCTGGCGACCAGGACCGATTTGAGTTTATTGGTC
>JADFXK010000103.1:8744-11467 GCA_015233625.1 Deltaproteobacteria bacterium
AAATGGCCATGAATGTCGGCCTCGAAACTGCCCTTGCATCTTTCCTTCATCCCCAAATCGCAGCGAGCCACCGCTTCCGTCAGGAGGGCCGTGCAGGTGGCGACGGCTCGGTTTAGTCTATTAAATTCAGCGACTAAATTCAGGAGTAACGACTTGGAAAAGAGGAAGCCCTCAATGAGGGTCATGATTACATATTTTTGCTGCATTAATTCCACCTGGGCGTGAAACAGGTCCCATTTCTTACCGACCATCTTACCCATTAACCCACAGCGGTCAAAAGCCTGCCGTTTCTTACTTATCTGAGCCTGGCATAGATCTTCTTTCTCCTTGGCGCGGGCAATTTTCCCTTCGATTTGCCTGAGTCGGTCTTCAGTGTCGGCGATTAGCGAAGCCATTAACCGCGCTACTTCATGGAGTGATAATTCGCTGTTTTTCCATTGGTCAAAAAGCTCGCTTTCGATTCCGGCGACGATGACCTTAACCATATCGGCCAGGGCTACGGACTTGAGTTGGTAAAATCTCTTTACGCCCATGCCCCTGAAATCTTCATTAAACTGTTTGTCACATAATTTGGCCAATTCATCGATCCAGTTCTCGGCCTTACTTGCTTCAATCACCTCGACGAAGTTGGCCACGACGTTTTCCCATACGGCCGGGATGGTTTTCCACTTTTTATCAGCCGCATCTTCCAGCAAAATCCCCTTGGATAAGCACAAATGTTCGTCGCTGATTTTCCATTTTGACTGGACATCATTTCGCTGAACATATTCATCGAAGTCGGCCACCGGCGGGATGTTAAGAAACCCCAATTCTTCAGTCCGGTTATTATACTTCATCTGCAAAACCGACTGGCGGGCCAGACAATAGGCCAGGAACTCCCTGATCTCTTCTTCGGGAATGATCAACCTCTTGAGTCCGACGGCCAAAAATCGTTTACTTCGTTCCGGGACATCACCGCCGGCAGCCGTCTCGGGGGCGGCCAGGTTATTCTCAAAGTTTTCCATTCGATCGAGGCTGCTCCAGCCTATATCTTTTAACATGACTATTCTCTGATAGAGAAAATCAGCCAAAATATTGGGAAGTTCCTGGTCGCCGTCGGTTTTCCGGCCCGATTCATTTTGGTCTGAAAACAAATAACAACTATTGAACGGATAGGTGATGGCACACTTTTGGTTTTTTTTACTCAGGTCATGAGGGAAAAAGGCCCCGACACTTAACGAATTGAGTTCCATCAGGGCCGCATAGGCATTGGCGTGATAGTTGGCCGTGTCCCGGTGGGCGGCCGGTTGTTCCTCCGGAAGCAGAAGATACAAGATAATCCGGTATTGAACTGCGTCTAGCGCCACATACCTTGTCCGGATTTGGCTGATCACGTCGATCAACGTGCCGCTGCCGATGGTTCCGCCTAATCCCGCACACACGTGAAAGGTTACATTGTCGTAACCAGATTTGCCTACGAGCTTATTGACTTGCTTATCCAGCGCCTCGGTGAATCTGCCAAGATTAGCGGCCAGCAGCAATCTGCCGACACGGCGCATCCGACCCTGCGTCATGGTCTCCGGATCGGCATTGATCATATCCGCCCAGTGCTGTTTGTCTCCGAACCAGCCCTCATCACCGGGGTTCTTATCAACCTGTTCTAAGTACGGGTGGAGATTGGCCCCCGAGATCAAAACCTGACTATCCGCGGCTAATTGGAAGCTTTTCCCCAGGGTTTGCCAGGTCGGATCGTCCGGATCCATCAATGACGGGTCGGCGTCTAGATACATGTATCCCAGGTTGACGCCCGGGATATCTCCATTCTGCGATTCTTGAAAGATGTCCCGTCGGAGAGCCCGGAGGACCTTTCCACCTGTTCCCCCAAGTCCGATGACAAGATGATTGGCCATGATCAGCTCCATTTCTTGATAACTTATCATAATTAATTCCGGTTGTTGCCTGGAACACTGGAAAACCGGAGGTTCAAGTCGGAATTGGGACGGGGTTTCATCCTATCCCGGTTCAGGTTGGCTTCCAGCAACCCTGGTCTCTTCGCGGCAGGGACTTTCCGGCGTGAGCCGGCCGGCAATCGGCGGCAGGTTGAACTCAGTCCAATCATATCACGGTCTAAGTTCGTGAATCATGAGGTCCAGGTTTCTTCAGTTTGTTTTCCGGAGAGATGAGTTGACCGCAACACCGAGACGCCACCTTACAGTATGGAAGTAAACAATTTCACGACACTCGGGTTACGATTTTACGACATGTTCGTGACATTATCGTCATCCGATCACCGGGTCTTTTTGAACAACCCGACGACCGGCTACAGGATGATAAAGGACGCCCAATCTGATCAATACACTCACCCGCCGGTTACCGGAAAATCAAGCCCCTGCCCTGCCCAACCAGACACAAGCTTGTTATGGCTTTACAACTAAGTCCAGACCCCGATCAGGTCGAAAGAGTCACGAGGCTACCCAGGACAGGCCCTGTCTTTGAGTGTAAATTGATGGCGACTATCAGGAAAATAATATTGCCTTTTTGCAAAGTCTTTGCTAAGGTGACTTATGAGTTAATTATAACCTTATTCCATGACGTTTTCGCTGAAAATAGCTGCCCCTGATCGTCTGAGCAGAGGGGATGCTTTAGATCATACATGCCAAATGATGGGGTTCACTATCGGATATCCATAATTAAGTAAGGACACCAAATAGATATGGTCTAGTCATAAGGTGGTTCATTATGCT
>JADFXK010000104.1 GCA_015233625.1 Deltaproteobacteria bacterium
GCGCCGTGTCGGCCAGGCTTTCGCTGCGAGACAATTGGGTATCGTTGGCATTTAGGAAAATAGTCTGCCCGCCCAACTGATACATGGCCACTTCAAATGATACCCGGGTCCGAGTGGAGGGTTTTTCAAATAACAAGGCCAGGATCTTACCCTCTAACAGGCCGTCTTTACCCCAGGCGCGGCTGGCTTCCTTAAGCTGAAAAGCCCGGTCGAGTATCTCGGCGATTTCGTCACGGCTGAAATCGGGAATAGTCAAGAAATCTTTCTTAGTCATTTTGTTTTTAATACCTCTTCCAAGGCTGCTAATAGCAGATCCACCTCTTGTTCGGTGACGATCAGCGGCGGAACAAACCGCAGCACGTTTGTTTGGACACAATTAATCAAGAAGCCACGTTGCATCATCTCCTTGACCACCTCGGTCCCGTCATATTCCAGCTCCATGCCGATGATCAGGCCGCGGCCCCGAACGTCCTTGACTCCGTTAACCTTGTTTCCCAGGGAGCGCAGCCGGTTAATGAAATACTCTCCCACCTGGCGACAATTGTCCAGGACCCGGCCATCGATTAAGGTCTTGAGCACCACCCCGGCCGCGGCCGCCACCACCGGTCCACCCCCAAAAGTGGAGGCGTGCGCCCCAGGCGTAAACGAGGCGGCCACATCTTCCGTGGCCAGCACCGCGCCCAGGGGCAAACCATTGGCCAGGGCCTTGGCCAGAGTCATAATGTCTGGAGCGACATCGTCGAATTGATGGGCGAACAAGGTGCCGGTGCGGCCCATCCCCACCTGGACTTCGTCAAAAATCAACAGCAACTTATCAGTTCGGCAGAGACTCTTGGCCCCTTTGAGATAATCCCGATCCGGTAAGATGACGCCGCCTTCGCCCAGTACCGGCTCCAGCAGGACGGCGCAGGTCCGGTCAGTGACGGCTTCGGCCAGGGCCGGCAAATCATTATACGGCACAAAAGAAAAGCCCGGCATCAATGGGTCGAAGCCCTTCTTCACCTTATCCTGGCCGGTGGCCGACAGGGTGGCCAGGGTGCGGCCGTGAAAGGAATTTTGAGCGCAGATAATTTCATGCCGTCCGGGTCCGAAGTGATCGTAGGAGTATTTTCTGGCCAGTTTGATGGCCCCTTCGTTCGCCTCGGCCCCGCTGTTGCCAAAAAATACCTTGTCGGCGAAGGAGTTCTCCACCAGGCCCTGGGCCAGGATAGCCATGGGGCCGGTATAATAAAGATTGCTAACATGCACCAGTGCATCTGCCTGGGCCGCAATCACCTGGGTGACGGCTGGATGGCCATGGCCTAAGTTGCACACCGCAATCCCGGCTACAAAATCCAGGTATTCCTTTCCCTGATCATCCCAGACCCGAGATCCCTGGCCTTTGACCAGGGTCAACGGAAACCGGGAATAAGTCCCCATCACATATTTAGATGTTTTTTCAATGTAATCAGTCAATTTCTAGTCTCCCTGAGCGTGGTCCGACGGGTTGCGGGTTACGGGTTGCGTGTTACTAGTAACTCGTAACACGTAACACGCAACACGCACCTATGACATGTGACAAATCTCGGTGCCCACGCCCTTGTCCGTAAATAATTCCAATAAAACGGCATTCTCCCGCCGGCCGTCGATAATGTGGGCTTTTTTGACGCCGCCTCGCAGGGCGTCCGCACAACAGTTGACTTTGGGAATCATTCCGCCGGTGATCACTTGGGCTTCAATTAATCGCTCTACGTCCAAAACGTCGATGCTGGACACCAGTTCGCCATTTTTATCCAAGACGCCCGGGACATCGGTCAGGAGGATGAGTTTCCGGGCCGACAAAGCGGCGGCAACCTTACCTGCGACCAGATCGGCGTTGATATTGTAGGTCAACCCCTCCCGGTCCACGCCCACCGGAGCAATAATGGGAATGAAGTCATGCCGGCTCAGGTGATCAATGATGGCCGGATTTATTTGCTCTACCTCGCCAACCATCCCGATATCAATGATCTCCGGTGGTTTATTTTCGTCTAATTGTTGATAGACCGTCATCTTTCGGGCTCTGATCAGCCCCCCGTCCTTGCCGGAGAGACCCACCGCCAGCCCACCGGATTGATTAATTAAGTTAACAATTTCCTTGTTAACCTTTCCCACCAGCACCATTTCCACCACATCTAGAGTCTCTTCATCAGTCACCCGCATGCCATTGACAAAACTAGTCGGGATATTCATTTTTTTTAGAGTTTGACCGATTTGAGGACCGCCGCCATGGACGACCACCACATTCACCCCGATGTATTTCAGGAGAATCACGTTCAGGGCAAAACTCTTTTTCAACTTTTCGTCGACCATGGCATGACCGCCATACTTGATGACGATAGTTTCTTTGCGAAATTTTCTAATATACGGAAGGGCCTCAATAAGCACAGCGCCCTTTTGTTCGGCTGATAAGTCCATGGGGTTATTCACCTGAAATATCCATGTAGGTCATCTGGTTCTGCCGGATCCAGGAGAGGTCCTGTGGCGGAATCAACCGGGCGGCCTTTATGGGTAATGGATAAAGGTTATTATTACAGAATGTAGCGGCTCAAGTCCACATTTTCTTCGATATCGGAGAGTCTTGTCTTGACATAGTCGACGTCGATGACCGTTTTTTGGGGAGCCACGTCGGGAGCGTCAAAGGAGATATCGTCCAGCAGCTTTTCCATAATGGTGGCCAATCTGCGGGCGCCGATGTTCTCTGTACGTTCATTGACATTAAAGGCAATGGAGGCCAGTTCTCTGATGGCATCCTCAGTAAACTCCAGTTCAATCGTTTCCGTGGCCATCAAGGCCAGATACTGCGTGATCAAGGCATTCTTGGGTTCGGTCAAGATACGATAGAAGTCGTCTCGGGTCAAGGATTCCAGCTCCACTCGAATGGGAAACCGTCCCTGCAATTCAGGAATTAAATCCGATGGTTTGGATGCATGGAAGGCTCCGGCCGCGATAAATAAGATATGATCTGTATGAACCATGCCGTATTTGGTGGTTACGGTCGAGCCTTCGACGATCGGCAGCAGGTCACGTTGGACCCCTTCGCGGGAGACATCCGGCCCAGTGGCATGGTCGCGGCCGATGATCTTATCTATTTCATCGAGAAAAATAATCCCGTTTTGCTCGACTTTGGTCACAGCTTCCTTGACCACCTTTTCCATGTCGATCAACCGCTGCGATTCCTCTTGGGTCAGCAACTCCAAGGCTTCAATGACTTTAAGTTTGCGCCGCTTGCTTTTCTTGGGGAAAAGGTTACCGAACATGTCCCGAATATTGACATCCATTTCCTCCAGGCCGGCGGAAGAAAATATCTCTACGATGGGCATGGACCGATCAGGCACTTCTAATTCCACCGGACGCTCATCTAATTTGCCTTCCCGCAATAACTTCCTAAGCTTCTCCCTGGTCTTATTCGTCTCGGAAGGCTCCTTCCGGACGATTTCCAAGAGTTTTTCCGATCCTTCGCCCTCTGCTTTTTCCTCTTCCTCTTTCCGTCTGGGTAGTAACAGGTCCAGGACGCGTTCCTCGGCCAACTCTCTGGCCTTGGTTTCAACCGCCTTTTGCTCCTCGGAGCGGGCCATGTTCACGGCCAGTTCGGTCAGGTCTCTGATCATCGATTCCACATCTCGACCCACGTAGCCGACTTCGGTGAATTTGGAGGCCTCTATTTTGAGAAAGGGAGAATCGGCCAGTTTGGCTAAGCGCCTGGCAATTTCGGTTTTTCCCACTCCGGTGGGACCGATCATGATAATATTTTTGGGGGCAATCTCGTCTCGAAGCTCTTCCGGGACCTGCTGCCGCCGCCAGCGGTTGCGCAAGGCGATGGCCACGGATCGTTTGGCTTTATCCTGGCCGATGATATACTTATCCAGTTCAGTGACAATCTCACGGGGTGTCAATGACTTCAGCTTAGGGCTGTCTCCGGATTTAGGATCTTTTGGCGGTAACGTTCTCATATGCTCCTGGGGGGCTAGAGTTCTTCAATAATAATATTGTCGTTGGTATAAACGCAAATGGCGGCGGCGATCCGCATGGATTCTTCAACGATTTCCCTGGTTGAAAGGCTGGAGTGGGCGATCAAGGCCTTGGCCGCGGCCTGGGCATAGGGCCCGCCCGAACCAATGGCCAAGATTTCGTCATCCGGTTCCACCACGTCGCCGCTCCCCGAGATCATAAAAGAATTCTCTTTATCCACGGCAATAAGCAGGGCCTCCAACCGCCGCAGGATCTTGTCGGTTCGCCAGTCTTTAGCTAATTCCACCACCGACCGGGTCAAATTCCCGTGGTATTCGTCAAGCTTTTTCTCCAACCGCTCGAATAGCGTCATCGCGTCGGCCGTACTCCCGGCAAATCCGGAGATCACCTGACCATGATGCATCCGGCGGACTTTCTTGGCGTTGTGTTTCATCACGGTATCATTAAAGGTCACCTGACCGTCACCAGCCACGGCCACTTTGCCGTTATGTCGTACCGCCAGGATGGTTGTGCTTCGGATCAATGGTTTTCTCCTTGCTTCTGGGATGAGCCCGATCATAGACTTCCATCAACCGGTCAATTCCCATGTGGGTATAGATCTGGGTGGTGGACAGCGTGGCATGCCCCAGCAATTGTTGAATCGATCTCAGGTCGGCGCCGCCCTCGAGGAGATGCGTGGCAAAAGTGTGTCTCAGGGTGTGGGGGCTAATGTGCCGCAGCAGGGCAATTTTGGTGATATATTTGTCCATCATCCGCCGCAGACTGCGATCGCTCAACCGACCTCCGTTTTTGTTCAAAAAGACAGCCGCCGGGTCATCCCCTTTTTTGAGCAGCCGCCCCCGCACCGCCAGATATTCTTTGATCGCCGTGAGGGCTAAACTCCCAATCGGGACCAATCGTTCCTTGTTCCCTTTGCCCAGCACCTTAACCAGGGCCAGGTCCAGACTGATGTCGCCTAAGTCCAGGCCGACCAGTTCCGAGGCGCGCAGCCCGGAAGAATAAAGCAGTTCCAGCATGGCCAGGTCTCTGGCAGCCAGCAGACCGTCCGCGTCCGGCGCCTTCATCAGGGCAAAGGCTTCATCCACCGATAAGAAGGCCGGAATACGCTTTTCCTGCCGGGGCGAGAATACTGACCAGGCCGGGTTGTCGGCCAGTCGACCGCTCCGGACCAAAAATCGATAAAAAGACCGGATCGCGGAAAGTTTCCGGGCAATGGTCCGCTTAGTCACGACCTGGTGCAGACTGGCTAAGTAGGACCTGATGCATAGAGGAGTCACGGCCAGCGGATCCGGATTTTCTCGGCTCTGCATCCAGTCCGCAAACGCGGTCAGGTCACTGTGATAGCTCTTGACCGTATGCTCCGCAGAGCCTTTGACCGAGGTTAAGTAGGCCAGGAACAGGTCGATCAGGTGATCCATATCCGGCACCACCAGGTCCGGGTTATCATCCGGCCGGCAAGAGTATTCATATTATCTTAAACTTATCTTCTAATTACGTCAACCTCCCTTCCCGCGGGAAGGAGAAACAGGGACTGGCACAAATGTTGATTATTATCACAGTTTATTAAGGAAGCAAACAAAAAAAATACCTCTCCAGCGGACTGGACGGCGCCTTTTTTTGCATTTCTGCCCGAGGGCCGGTCACTGTATCAAAAGTACCAACAAAAATCGTCATCGGAAAATAATAATCCGGGAAGCCCGAGCCCGGCCTTGACCTAGTCCGAGGGTGTCGCGACCAGATGTTATGGTGGGTAACGAAAATATGCAAAGGGCCGTGAGGTCAAGCGGGACAGTGGGGTACGTTCCGGCAATGGGGTTAGGGGATAAAACTGGTTTGTCGAGACTGGCCGCGGTGAAAAAAATGGGACGCAGAGATTTTAAGGTGGAATATAGAGAGCAAAAAAAAATCTCTACATCCCTGCTTGCCATCTCAGCGTCCCCGGCGGTTCGTATCTGACCCGGAAATCCTTCCTGCGCCAGGCGGCGTTATGTTTTCCGGGCTAACTTTGCGGGCCTATCTTTGCTGGTCTATCGTTTCTGGTCTAGGGAGGTGATTTTGGGCCGGGCCGACAGCCCCAACATATCTCTGGCCGAGGCATAGATGCCCTGGCTGCTCAGGCCGTATTCCTGGCGGAGTTGTTTGATCGAGCCATGAGCCACAAACATATCCGGGATACCCAACCGCTTTACCTGGACGCCGTCCAACATGGCATCCATGATCATCTCCAAAACGCCACTGCCAAAGCCACCCTTCAGGACGTTTTCTTCCACGGTGATGACGTTTTTGATCTTATCCGCCAACGGCAAGATCATTTCTTCATCTAACGGACTGACAAACCTGGCATTTATCACCGTGGCGGAGATGCCTTCCTGCTTCAGCAGAGCGGCTGCGTCCGTAGCTTCTTTCACCATGGCACCAATAGCCAGAATCAGCAAGTCGTCCCCATCAGTCAATTTTTCGGCCCGGCCGATGGGCAACACCTGGAGTTCATCGGTCAACGGTACTCCCACCCCGGCTCCTCGGGGGTATCTTAAGCTGATGGGTCCGGGATGTTCTACGGCGGTTTTAAGCATATGCCGCAGCTCATTCTCATCTTTGGGGGCCATGACAACCATTCGGGGTACCGCCCGCATAAAGGACAGATCGAATAACCCGTGATGGGTCGGTCCGTCTTCACCCACAATTCCGGCCCGGTCCATGGCAAAGACGACCGGCAGATTTTGAAGGCAAACATCGTGGATAACCTGGTCGTAAGCCCGTTGCATGAAGGTCGAATAGACGGCCACGACCGGTTTGAAGCCTTCGGCGGCCAGACCAGCGGCAAAGGTGACCGCATGCTGTTCGGCGATCCCCACATCCATGAACCGGTCTTTGAAATTTTTCCGGAACCCCTGGAGCCCGGTACCTTCCGGCATGGCCGCGGTGATGGCGAAAATCTTATTATTCTTTTCCGCCAACTCCACTAACGTCCGTCCGAACACCTCGGTATAGCTGGGCACTTTATTTTTAGCGGCCGGCGGTTTCCCGGTTTCGATGTCAAAGGCCCCGACTCCGTGAAAGTAGGTCGGGTCTTTTTCCGCCGGGGCATACCCCTTACCCTTGGTGGTCATGACCTGAATCAAGACCGGGGAGCCGACATGCTTGGCAATTTCAAATGTCTCTATCAACAATCCCAAATCATGGCCTTTAATGGGCCCAATATAATCGAATTTAAGCGCCTGAAAAAGCATGCCGGGGGTAAACAGGCCTTTTAGAGAATCCTCACTCCGTTTCAGAATTTGGATTATATTATCTCCACCCCGAATGGTTTTCAAAAAATTCTCCATCTCCCGCTTCAGATTGATCACGACTTTCTGAGTCAACTTCCGGCTCAGAAAAGAGGACATGGCGCCGACGTTGGGCGAGATGGACATCTCATTATCATTTAAGACGACGATCAGATCTTTGTCCAGATGCCCGGCCTGGTTTAAGCCTTCAAAGGCCAGTCCTCCAGTCATGGATCCATCTCCTATGACGGCGATCACCTTAGACTTAGCCCGTTTCAAGCAATTGGCCGTGGCCACGCCCAGGGCGGCCGAGATGGACGTACTGCTGTGTCCGGTATCAAAAGGATCATAGGGGCTTTCTTCTCGTTTAGGAAACCCGCTGATCCCGCCATAAGTTCGGATGGTGGAAAAAGCTTTGCGCCGGCCGGTAATCAATTTATGAGTATAACATTGGTGTCCGACATCAAAGATAATCTTGTCCCTGGGCGTCTCGAAGACGTAATGAAGAGCCAGGGTCAACTCTACCACCCCTAAATTGGGGGCCAGATGCCCGCCGTTCCGGGATACGACCGCGATGATTTCCTGACGGATCTCCTTGGCCAGATCCTTAAGTTCTTCTATAGACAGGCACTTAATATCGTCAGGGCCGGTTATTCCGTCTAGAATCTTCGTCCCGGGGCAGGCGCCTTTTCCCATTTCGTAGATCAAGTTGCGTCTCTTCCTTCCGTGGCCGGGTTGGAGCCACCTTTAAATTCGGGTATGAACAATGACATGGTCGGTAAATGAGGGACGTGGCTTAACTCGTTCGATCCATGATATAGGTGGCCACGGCTCGAAGCGGTTCCGCCCGGTCGCCGAAGCTCTCTAAAAACCCCAAGGCCTCCTTGACCAGATTATGCCCAGCGTCCCTGGCGGCTTTCATGCCCACCACAGCCGGATAAGTGGCTTTTTGCCGGGCCACGTCCATCCCCGTGTTCTTTCCTAATTCCTTGGCCGACCCAACCAGATCCAGGATGTCATCGGCAATCTGAAACGCCAAACCAATTCGCCGGCCATATCGCCGCAGGCAGGTGACGGTATAAACATCCGCCCCGCCGGCTAATGCCCCTGCGGTAACTGAAGCCGTGATCATGGCCCCGGTCTTGTGGGTATGAATATAATTAACCACCGGCAGATCAACTTCTTTTCCTTCGGCGTCCACATCGGCTACCTGGCCCCCGATCATCCCCCGAATTCCCGCCGCCTCGGATATAATGTTGATCACCCGGCGCAACCGGAGCGGGTCCAATTGTTGAGTGTAGGCCTCATGGGTCAACAGGAAAAAGGCCTCGGTCAACAGGGCATCCCCGGCTAAAATGGCCACCGCGTTTCCATACACTTTGTGGCAGGTGGGCCGGCCGCGACGATAATCATCGTCGTCCATGTCGGGTAGGTCGTCATGAATAAGGGAATACGTGTGAATCATCTCCAAAGAGCAGGCCACCGGCAGGAGGTTGTCCGTGGATATCCCCGCCGCCTCGGCCCCGGCCAGGCACAATATCGGTCGGAGGCGCTTACCACCGGCCATGAGGCTGTAACTCATTGCCTCAGCCACTTTCCCGTAAAGTCCTTCCGCAGGCGGGAGATAGGATTGCAGTTCCCTGTCAATTAATTCCTTCTTCTCCGCCAGATATTCCTTTAGATTCATATCTCGGCCTTCTGTTTAGATATTTTTCCACAAGGGCAAAACGGAAAAAAAACACCTTCCGACCCGCATTACCGGCAACTACCATAAACTAATGATCGATAACAATATCCCACAAAACAGTCAAGCAGTAAATGGAAATATCTTTAAGCTCCGTTAGATGACCGATATAACCGGGGTTGCAGGTTACAAGTTGCGACCCTCCATAAACAACAAACAACCGAACGTACACTCCGCCCAAAACAGTTCAACCCGGCTATTGGCCATTTCGATATGCTTCTCAGTTTAACATTACTATTATCTATTTGTAAAATAGAAATTATCTATTTATAGTTGCCGCAATCATCGACATTCAAACCACGGGGCGGTCTGCCTCAAAGCCAATTATATATCAAAAAGCCTTTCGGAGGTCACCTTTATGGCAACACCTTATGACGCGATGTGGGAGCAATTGAATCTGGACCTGGATGCTCATGCCGGTTTACTTCAGGTTTTGGGCAAGTTCTATGGAGATATTTATCTCAGCCAGTCCGGCCGACTGCGGGGGATGGAATATGTTGATTTCGTCATTTCCGAAATCCACGGGCTTCGGATTAAGGAATTGCAAGAAGCTAAGGCTCAAGGGAGAAAGGTAATCGGAACCTTCTGCATCTTTGTGCCCGAGGAACTCGTGCTGGCCGCCGATGCTATTCAAGTCGGACTTTGCGCCGGGGCCGAAGCCGGCACCGATGCCGCGGAAAAAGTGCTGCCCCGGAACACTTGCGCTCTGATCAAATCTTTTGTCGGGTTTAAGCTCTCCAAGCTCTGTCCTTTCATCGAATCCTGCGATCTGGTGGTGGGGGAGACAACTTGCGACGGTAAAAAGAAAGCCTACGAAATCTTTGCCGATTATGCCCCGGTCTATGTGATGGAAATTCCGCAAATGAAGAATGCCTGTGACCGTCAACTGTGGCGGACTGAGGTGCTCCGGTTTAAAGACCAGATCGAAAAAGTAACCGGGAACGAAATTACCGCGGCCAAGCTTCGCCAGGCCATCCATCTGGTTAATGATCGGCGACGGGTGCTCCAACGACTGGGTCAGTTGCGGGCCGCCAGTCCGGCGCCCATTTCCGGCCGGGATGCGTTGCTGATCAACCAGATCGGTTTCTATGATGATCCGGCCAGGTTTACTCAGAACATCGGAAAGCTGTGCGACGAACTCGACGAGCGGGTCAAAACCAAGTCTGGAATCGCGCCGGAGAACACGCCCCGCCTGATGCTTTCGGGGTGCCCGATGGCCATCCCCAACTGGAAACTCCCCTACGTGGTGGAGTCGTCCGGCGCCGTGATCGTAGGTGAAGAATCGTGCGTGGGGGCGCGCAGTAATCGCGACCTGGTCGACGAAACCGGCGCCAGCCTGGACGAATTGATCGACGCCTTGATTGACCGCTATATGCGGATCGATTGCGCTTGCTTTACCCCCAACCAGGAACGTTTGGACAACGTCGTGACTATGGCTAAGGACCTTAAAGCCGACGGCGTAATCCACTATGGGCTGTCCTTTTGTCAACCCTACGCCATTGAGGCTTTTAAGGTAGAAGCAGCCTTGAAGGCGGCTGAAATTCCCATGCTGTCTATCGAGACAGACTACGGCATGGAGGACGTGGAACAGTTGAAGACCCGGGTGGAAGCGTTTGTCGAAATGGTTCGGTAACCAGGCGGCAATGTGCTGAAAAAATAATGATCGGCCGGGATGACCGGCGGGGCCGGGTCGGAGTTAGACTCGGCTGCTCATTTACCGCTCCAAGAAATCTTTGAGACCAGGTGACCAGATATGGAATATGCGCAATCTGTGGCCGGGATCGACATTGGCTCCCGATCCATAGAACTCGTGGTCCTGAATGGCCGCAGTCCGGCCCATCAGGCTAAAGTGGCCACCACCTACGATCCCTTGGGGCAATGTCGAAGACTCATCGAAAACGTCAAAGTGGACCAGGTCGTGGCCACCGGATACGGCCGGAAGCTGTTCGCCGACTATTTCAGTGAATTCAATGTGTCCACCATCACCGAAATCCAGGCCTATGCCCTGGGAGCGAGGTTTTTGTTTCCGGAGGCCCGGACCGTCCTGGACATCGGGGGACAAGATACGAAGGTCATTGCCCTCACCGACCAGGGCAAGGTCGGCAAATTCGAGATGAACGACCGGTGCGCCGCCGGAACCGGGAAGTTCCTGGAATTCATGTCCACTTCTCTCCAGGTCCCGTTGGAGTCATTCGGGGAATACGCCCTGCGATCTGACCGGCGCATCCAGATCAACAGCATGTGTACCGTGTTTGTCGAAAGTGAAGCCACGTCCCTGATGGCCCGGGGCGAGCGTCCCGAAAACATTGCCATGGGTCTGCATCTGGCCATTGTCCAGCGGACTTTAGCCATGCTGAGACGCGTCGGGATGCAA
>JADFXK010000105.1 GCA_015233625.1 Deltaproteobacteria bacterium
GGGGTGGCCGGCCGGTGTATCAGCCAGGCTTTGTGGAACACTATTTAATGCCGGTTCTATATCCAGAGAGCTTGACCAGGGAGCTGCAAATGATCTTGGGGGCGGTGGTAGTCGTCCTGAATATATCGATATATGCTTATCTCTGGGCTATCTCGAGCAATTCCGACAGATAGGCTGAATAGAAGGAAGAAGCCTACGGCGTTAAAATGGCTTTGATGGATTTAACGGAAGGAACCGCATGAAATATCTAAGACCGTATGTAACACTAACTGTAATCATTATAGCCATATTAGCTATTAATGTGGCCGACTATTCATTTGCGGAACAGAAACAGACGGTCAAAAAGATTCTTATAATCAGCAACCTTACCCAGGATTTTCCTGCCGCGATCAAGTTTATAAAGGGTATTAAGCAAGAGTTGATCAAGTATAAGGGTTATGAGATTGACTATTTATATGAATACCTTGATCTATCGCGTTTTGTAAATGAAAAAGACTATTATGATAATATGACTCATTTCTTTAAAGAAAAATACAAAAATGCCCTGCCTGATATAATAATTCAACAATCAGCCAACGCCTCATTATTTTTTTTGAGGTATAAGGATATTTTTCCAAACGTTCCGGTTATATTAACGGCCGATGTATTGCTAGGGTTCCAGGATATGAAACTGCCACAAAATTATACAGGAGTGCTCAGTACCTTTAAATTAAAACCGGCTTTAGACCTCATACTTCAAATTCAGCCTGAGACAAAAAGAATTCTTATCATATTAGGAAATTCTGAGCTTGAAACAAAGGCGCTGGCTGAGGCGCAAAATGTATTTTCAGAATACAACAAGAGAGTCGAATTCGTAGTGCTTAATAAACGTACTTTGCCCGATATCTTAAATGAAGTCAAAAAAGAGGATAATCATTCTGTAGCCTTATTTTATTATTTCTTTAATGATATAAACGGTAAACATTACATTCCCGTCAAGGCGTTGAAACAAATAAGAGAGATATCGCCTATTCCCGTATATGGGATTAATGAACAATATATCGGGCACGGATCTATTGGTGGATATGTCCATAACGCTGAAATATTAGGTAAAAACGTTGCAGATTTGTGTGTGGAAATTTTGAAAGGAAAACCGACCTCGGTTATGCCCATAAAGACGGTATCTACATCCAGTTATATCTTTGACTGGAAAGAGCTTAGCCATTTCGGGATAAACGAAAAACTTCTGCCCAAAGAGAGTATCATCATTAACCGGGAATATACCTTCTGGGAACTTTACCGGACTTACATCATAGCCGGCTTTATCTTTATGGGATTCGAGGCCCTTCTGATTATTCTGTTGATTGTAAACATTTCCAAAAGGAGAAAGGTTGAAAGTGAGATACTTAATATTAATAGCGACCTGGGGATTACAGTTTCCAAACGGACGGAGCAGCTCGAGATGGCTATTACCGAATTGAATCAGGCCAAGGAGCTGACGGATCAGGCTAATAAAGCCAAGAGCGAATTTCTGGCCAACATGAGTCATGAGATTCGTACTCCTATGAATGCGGTTATAGGTTTTTCCGGACTGGCCTTAAAAACGGACCTATCACCCAAGCAACGCGATTATTTGGGAAAGATTGCCGCCTCATCCAAATCCCTCTTAAACTTGATCAATGATATTCTTGATTTTTCGAAAATTGAAGCCGGCAAGTTGGAGATGGAGGCTGTTGATTTCCGATTGGATAACGTAATGACCGATGTGGCCAATATGGTATCCGTCAAAGCGGCTGAAAAGGGCATCGAACTCATCGTCCAACTGGCCAATGATGTCCCCCGGACTCTTATAGGTGACCCGCTACGGTTGGGTCAGATTCTGATCAACCTGACCAATAATGCTGTTAAGTTTACAGAGTCGGGCCATATTTTGGTGAAAGCTGAACTTGTGGATACCAACCAAGCCCATTGTCACATCGGATTTTCCGTGACTGATTCCGGTATCGGAATGACCCCGGAACAAACCGACAAACTTTTTACGGCATTTTCTCAGGCGGACACCTCAGTCACCCGCAAGTTCGGCGGAACCGGTCTGGGGCTGGCCATTTCCAAAAGTCTGGTGGAGATGATGGGCGGGAGTATCTCCGTCACCAGCCAACCCGGCCAGGGTAGTACTTTCTCCTTCACCGCCGGATTCGACATATCTTCGGGTTGCGAACAGCCCCTGACCGCCCCCGTTGACCTGGCCGGTCTAAAGGTGCTGGTCGTGGATGATAATGAGGCGGCCCGAGTGGTCTTAAGCGAGATGCTTACTTCTTTTCGGTTCGAGACGACGGCCGTGGAATCCGGCGACGCGGCGCTCAAGGAACTGGCCCGGGCGTCGGCTGAAAAACCCTATGATCTTGTGTTCATGGACTGGAAGATGCCCGGTATGGACGGAATCGCAACTTCGCAGCACATCAAGCAAAACAGCAAGTTGTCACAACTCCCTCTGATTATTATGATTACGGCCTTTGGCCGAGAGGAAATCATGAGGAAGGCCGGCAAGGCCGGAATAAACGACTTCCTTATGAAACCGGTCAGTCCGTCTTTGCTCTTTGATACGATTATGGGTGTTTTTGGACGGGAAGCGCCTTCGACGTGCCGGCCGCAGCTCGAACTGGAAAGTCAGCCTGAAATCCTGGAAGATATCGAAGGCTCAAAAGTGCTGCTGGTCGAGGATAATGTCATGAACCAGCAGGTGGCCACGGAAATACTCGAAAGCGCCGGGTTAGTGGTGGAGATAGTTACCAATGGCCGGGAAGCGGTTGATGCCGTTTTTAAAACCGAGTACGACCTGGTCCTAATGGACGTTCAGATGCCCGCAATGGGCGGATACGAGGCGACCCGTCTGATCAGACGAGAGGACAGGTTTCAAGACTTACCCATTATCGCCATGACGGCCCACGCCATGAAAGGGGCAAAAGAAGAATGTCTGGCCGCCGGGATGAATGATTATGTCAGCAAGCCCATAGATCCGGAACAGTTATTCACCACTCTCACCCGATGGATCAAACCGGGGGTCCGGCAGAACGCCGAAGAGGTCAGAGAAAGGCGGAGCAAACTGAAGGAGCAAGAAGGTCGGGTAATGCTTCCCGTCCATCTGCCGGGGGTCGACATCGTCGCCGGATTGGCCAGGCTGCAGGGGAACGCCGGGTTATACCGACAACTGCTCCTTGACTTTGCCGATAAGTACCAGGCTGTAACTGAGGAAATCCGCCGGCTCATCGCGGCCGACGACCTCGAGACGGCAGAGCGGATAGCCCATACGGTTAAAGGAATTGCCGGAAACATTTCGGCTCAGGACGTGCACCAGGCCGCCCGGCAATTGGAAGAGAGCCTCAACGAGAAACAAGCAGATCAGTACGATCGATGTCTATCCGACTTAGATCAGGCTTTACAACCTTTGACGGCCGGGGTCAAATCCTTAAAAATGGAACCCGAAAGACAAGCGGCTCCCGGCGCCCCGGTTGATCTGGAACAGCTTACCCCCATATTAGTGGATCTGGCTCGCCTTGTACAAGATGACGACACTGCCGCAGAAAAGTCTTTAGAATCTTTGAAGAAAATCATCGCCCGACCGAGCTTCGAAGAAGAAATTCGGCAGTTGGAGGAGTGTATCAAGAACTACGATTTTGAACATGCGCTGGTACCCTTGCAAAAAATGGCAGACGCTCTGGGCGTGTCTTTAGCGGGAGTTAGGAATGATTGAACAATCACAAAAACAAAACATCCTGATCGTTGATGATGAACCGGCGAACATTAAGATCCTGACGGAATTGCTGGGCTCGAAATTCACCATCCGGGCCGCCACTAATGGAGAAAAAGCACTGAAAATAGTAGGATCTGATAAACCTCCCGATCTGGTTTTACTCGACGTCATGATGCCGGGTATCGATGGTTATGCCGTGTGTCAAAGGCTGAAAGCTGATCCCACAACTCAAAACATTCCGGTTATCTTTATCACGTCAAAAGACAGCGAAGAAGATCAAGTCAAAGGTTTCAAAGCCGGAGCGGTGGATTATATTATGAAACCGTTCAGCCCGGTCGTCGTTGAGGCCCGGGTGCAGACTCATGTGGAGCTGAAAATCCAACGGGAGTTCTTAAAGGAGCTTTCGTTTCGTGATGGCCTCACCGGGATCGCCAATCGACGCCGTTTCAATGACTACCTCAGGACGGTCTGGGATTTCGCCGTCCGCGAGGCCTCCCCGATGTCTTTAATCCTGATTGATCTTGACCACTTCAAGAACTACAACGATAATTATGGCCATCAGGCCGGGGATACCTGTCTGATCCAGGTGGCCCAGGCTATGGCGGCTGCACTGCAGCGAAAGGTGGATCTGATCGCCCGCTATGGCGGGGAAGAATTCGGTTGTATTTTACCCAAAACCGACCTGGATGGGGCCTTCTTAATCGCAGAAAAATTACACGACAGTATCCTGGCCCTGCAAATTCCTCATGCTCCTTCGACCACCTGTAGCAGCGTCAGCATCAGCCAGGGGGTGGCCTCAACCATACCGTCAAAAGACGCATCGCCCGACGACTTGCTCAAAATGGCTGATCAGGCTCTGTACCAGGCCAAGCAAACCGGGCGAAACCGTTGCTGCAGTTGTTAGGGGACTGGTTTAAAATAGTATCACAACAAAACATTATTTATGACCATATCTTTTTTGCCGGGCCCCACAAAATGAACAAGGGGAATCTAACTTTGAGGAAAAAGTCAGATTCCCCTTGAGTGTTAGGGGTTATGGTTACAGAGTGGAGGCAATGACAACTTTTTGGACTTGACTGGTGCCCTCATAGATCTGGGTAATCTTGGCGTCCCGCATCATCCGTTCCACCGGATATTCTTTGACGTATCCGTACCCGCCCATCAGTTGGACGGCGTCGGTGGTCACGGCCATGGCCACATCTGCCGCCATAAGCTTACACATGGCCGAAAATCGGACGGCCTCCGGGCTGAGGCGAGACAAGTCTTTGGGGAATTCCTGGAACATGGCTGCCGTCTTATAGGTCAATTGCCGGGCCGCTTCCAATCGGGCCGCCATGTCGGCCATCATGAATTGCAGTCCCTGGAAGGTAAATATAGGTTTTCCGAATTGGACTCGTTCTTTGCTGTAGTTAAGGGAATAGTCCAACGCTCCTTGGGCGATACCCAGGGCCTGGGCCGCCACCGGGATGCGGGTGAAATCCAGGGTCTTCATGATAATGGTGAAACCTTGTCCTTCCGCCCCCAGTAGATTTTCGGCCGGTATTCGGCAGTCTTCGAAGATCAATTCCACCGTACTAGAACCGCGGATACCCAACTTATTTTCGTGTTTGCCGATGGTGAAACCGGGTGTCCCCTGGTCCACCACAAACATGCTGATGCCTTTATGCCCCGGGACGGTGGTATCGGTCTTAGCCGCCACACAAACCCACTTAGCCACATCGCCGTGGGAGATAAAAACCTTACGTCCATTGAGCACATAGCTATCGCCGTCTTTAACGGCCTTAGTCCGCAGGGAGGCGACATCGGAACCGGCCCCCGGTTCGGTCAAACCAAAGGAAATCAGGTTTTCCCCCGCGGCCAACGACGGTAAGTATTTCTCTTTTTGGGCCTTTGACCCGGCCAGAAAAATGGGCATGGTCCCCAGTTCGTGGACCAGCAAGATAACCGCGGTGGAGGCGCAAACCTTAGCCACTTCCTCGATGACCAGACACAAAGACAACATGCCCATGCCGGCCCCGCCGTGCTCTTCCGGGAAATCAGCTCCAAACAAGCCATTGTCCCGCAGAACCTCGACCATATCATGGGCAAATTCGCCTTTTTCGTCTCTGGCTGCAGCCCCGGGCTGGATTTTCTCCTTGGCCAGGCGGCGGACGGTATCCCGAAGCATCAACTGTTCTTCCGTCAAATCGTATTGCATCTAGATTCTCCTTAGCCCATATGCTGGTTGGCGTGAAAATACGGGATATAGACATTGCAAGTTCTCTCCCGTCCTTCACACTCTTTGCGGTTTGGTTTGACTTTTTGCGGCTGATGACACAGCTACTTCGCTTTCCGTCCGAAGGCCGACGTGGCGATGAAGCAACCACCGCCGCCACCACTGGACTTCCAACCTTGAGGCTGGCCGCTAACCGGAGCTGAATACTGGGATTGCAAATCTCCGTACGCGGCCTTTATCCGATAATAATAAGTCTGACTGCTGACCAGGTCTTTATCGATATATTCAGTTGTGCCTTTGGGCAAATTGGCAATCTGGACGTATGGTCCAGTTTGTACATCAGCTCTTTCCAGGATAAAGTTACTGGCCGACGGATTGGTATCGGACCAAAAGAGGTGCAGTTGTTGCACTATCTCACATTTTATGGATAGATTAGCCGGCGCTGCGGGTGGGTCAAAAGCGATGGCGGCTACGACATTCGGGACCCCGTAGCCCCATCCTTTGTCCCAGCCGAGGGAATATCTGGAGGCCGTTTTATTCAGGGCATCCCGGACCCGGTCCACGGTTGTATCCGGATGATTCTGGAGCAGCAGGGCCGTGATCCCTGCCAGCATCGGCGAGGACATGCTGGTTCCGGCTTCAACGGTGTGGACGCCGTCTTCTACAATGGCCGTTATCGGATAGCTGACTCGGGCTTCTATGGACAAAGTCGAAATGACATTTCCCCCCAAACCGGACAGGTCGGGTTTCTTCCGGCCGTCCCGGGTGGGACCGGGCGATGAAAAATTACAGAGCTGGCCGACGGGATCGGTCGTTTGTTGTGTCGCTCCGCCTTCCAATAGCCAGGTATTGCGGTTCCACACCGCTCCTGCGCTCAGGACCTTGAGGCTGCTGCCGGGGGCTCCGATAATCTTCTGATTGGTCCGATTCGCCGAGGTGATGCTGGCCGAGTACTGGTTGCAAATGGCCTGCTCGGCTATCCACAAGTCGTAGGGCTTGGACTGGTATGTGGCGCCTATTCCGATACTTTCCGCAGAAAGGGTGATAGTATAATTGCCACCGATAGGCATCCAATTGCCCGCGTTATTTTTTTCATGATAGTCAATAATCTGAATGACCGCTTCGTTGTCGAAATTTTGGGGATTCACTCCGCCCAGGGCATTGTTGATATAAATAAAGGCGTCCTGGGTGTCTCTGGTCAGCGGGTCATTCTCCTGTCCGGTACAGGCCGTGGTACTGAAGCCGTTCGGAGTGACCACCGTGACTCTTATGTTATCTTTTCCATTATACCATAAATCGAGCACCACAAAGTCGTTTTGCGAGCCTTGAGTTCGACATCCGCCGGGGATGTTGATCACCACCGGGTCTTTTTGCCCCACTGTAGTGAGATTTCCCTCGGCATGAGTCCAGATGAGTGTCCCGTCGTTATTCCCGGAATTTCCGGCAGAAGCCACGATGAGCATACCTGGTCCGAACATGTTATCTATGGTTTTTTCAAATATACTCGTCCCGTCATGGGGGCCGTAGTCCATCCCGAGGCTCAGATTGATGACGCAAGGTTGCCCCAAGGCCTTGGCTTTATTTTGAATATAGACAAGACCGTCGATGATCCGGTCGGTATAGAACCAGCCCAGATGGTCGGACTTAACGATGACCAGTCCGGCCTCGGGCGCTACCCCCACATACCGGCCGGCCCGATAGCCGTTTCCCGTGCCCTGGCCGTTACCGGCGGCGATACCGGTCACATGGGTGCCATGACCCTGGATATCCTTTTCGAGGCACTTACCGGCATCGATATCAGCCTTGGTATATTCCGTTCCGTAATCATAATTGGTCGGCGGGACACCGTCTTGAGATTGATCCCACAAGTACAGGATGCGGGAACCATTGGCATCTTTGAAATCAAGGTGAGTGGTGTCAATCCCGGTATCGACCACCCCGACGACCACGTTCTTGCCGGTAAGGCCGGTATAGTTGCCATAGCTGCCGGACCGCACCCGGTCAGCCTTCAGGCCGGGGACGGCCAGGTCCAATCTGGGCTTCACTTGCCTGGCCGCTTCAATATAGACTACGCAAGGCATGGCCCTCAGCGCCTGAATCGTCGCAGGACTGGCCGAACCGGTGTAGAAGTTGCCGATTTGGGAAGAAATCACCAGTCCGGCCGTAGTCATATCAGCCGCGGGGCAAGTCGACTCCAGGATGATTCGGATCATCACCTCGCCTTTGGGCGTCTGTTTAATCACATCTCCTCTTGACTTAAGCCGTTCCGGGCTTTGAGACAGGAGCTGCTCCAGGTCTGGTGATATCTTTTGTGTTTTCTGGGCCTCGGCCGAGGCGAACGGCGGGACCAGCAGTCCTCCGACTACCAGTAATACCACTAGCGCCATGGCATACCAGCCAGACTTAAACTTCATGTTCATCTCCTCCCACGTGCTGTTATGTTTGACCTGCGTTACTAAGGGACTTTTGCCTATGACTGTCATGGAGTTCACTCTAACCAAATAACTTTGGTTTATCAATACAGGGTTATTCTAATTTGTTGCCCGTGGCATTTTTTTTCACCGGAGCGGTATCGGAAACGCGAAAAATGAGGTATAATCCCTTTCCAGGGTTATTGGGTTATGTGTTTCGGGGCACGGGTCAAGGCCGTTGACCTCTCAACGAAGCGACGTGTGGCCGGCGTCCCATTGTCTGAAACCTTAGGTTAGCACCTCGATCCCTTACAGAAAAGGAGATGGGCATGATGACCAGTTGGTTCCAAGGACAAAGCTTGATGCGACGGCTCACCACCGGTCTTTTGGTGACTTGGGTGATGGTCTGGGTCATGGCCGGACCGGCGAGGGCGCAGGGGACGCCCTGTAGCGCCACCCTGTCGCAGAACGGGAAATTGGCCGTCCCGATCATCGCCACCGACATCCCCGGCCAATATTATTGGGCCAATTTTTCCGGCCCGGATAGTCAAGGTAAATTCCAACTGACCGACTTTGGGCCGCAAGATCCTGGGAAATTTACCGACTGCGACGCCGCGGATTTTGTCACCGATACGGGAGAAGGCACCGAAGGGGTGACCTTGACCTCGTTGAGCGTTTATGACCTGGCCTATAATGGGAAGTCCTATTGGGCCGACATGGGATTACTCCCGGTCGGGGCGGATGGGAAATGGAATTTTAAGGTCGGCCGGGCCGGGCTGAATGGAAGTTCACGTTCCTCCGGGATCAGAAAAGGTCCCTATCTCCTGTACAATGGAGACAACACCAGCATGACCGTGATGTGGCAAACCGAGGACAATACGAAACAGGCGACTATCGCCTGGGGCCCCAGCCCGTCTAATTACCAGTTTGGACCTTTTGTGGTGAAGTCCAATGGGAACGGCAAGAATCAGCGTCAGTTTTCCTATAACATTACTCAATTGACGCCAAACACCCTGACTTATTATCAGGTCGTGGTGGACGGCGAGGTACTGGTCGGCTCGTTTCGGACCGCACCTGATAGCTCAGCGACGTCATTGACGTTTTATGCGTTGGGCGACACTCGAGACGGAATCCAGCCCTTTGACGCATTGAGTCAACAGATTCTGACGGATATGCAAAACTCCCCGACTTTACTGGTCCATGCCGCGGATTACGCCTTACATGGCCTGTCTGAACACTACTGGGATTTTGATTTGTTTAACCGGGACAGCGTCAATACATTGAAACTTTTCACCATGCTGCAGATGATGGGTCCTTTGGGGAATCACGAAGGTTATCCGGGATCGAGTTTCCATCTCGACCTGGTCAATATCGGCTTGCTGTTTTATAAATATTTCCCCTATTCGTTTTACGTCCAGCCGATTCAACACGACCGTCCGGTACATTTTTATTATTCCTTTGGTTACGGTCCGGCCCACTTTGCCATGCTCGACACCTGGAGTTACTCCAAGGGGATGCCGGACTCAACGCAACTAAGCTGGCTGCAACAAGACTTGACCTCATCAAAACCCTGGAAAATAGTCACGTTGCACACCCCGATCATCGATTGCTGCTCCAGTCAACCGGATCTGGCTGCGGCGGTAACGCCGCTCCTGAAGGCCGGTGGAGTACAAATGGTCATTCAAGGTCATCGGCACTATTATTCCCGCGTCACCCAAAACGGGATCGTCTATCTCACCCTCGGCGGGGGCGGGGCCAAACTGACTCCGGCGAATAAGATTCTACCCGATGCCATTGGGATAGAGGCCTTCCATTATGCCAAAATCAGCCTTAAGGACAACACCGCGGCCGTCTCCGTCCGATGTCAAACCGGAACCGATTCGAACTGCCCGCACGATGGATACGAAATCGACAGCTTCACCATAACCAGGTAAGGCTGTTGATCAAAACTCCCATGAACACTGTCAGCGTGAAATTGGAATAGGCTTCTACGGAATAATCACGGGGACGCCGTTAGACCTGGAGCGGCTATGGCCGGCGCTTATGAATTTGAGACCATAGTTGACCTGATTTCTTGTGGCTTCGCCACCCAGACAACAAGTTGTCTGGGCCACCCGCCGAGAACATTGACTCGCACATGCAACCCGTAATGCGCAACCCAATGTCATTAACTTAAGCCAGACGCAGGCCAATGTCGAGACCCGGTCCTGAATTTAGAATCGAGAAGTAACGTTCCACAATTCGTGAGTTGATGTACCAAAATGATTGCGTTGGCAATTTTCTCAGAATGGGAACAACATAGACAGCCGTGCACGCGAGCCTCGGAAGGATTAGGAAATTGATCCAACCACGAAAAGTTGGACGATTGGCCTAATTCCCGAAGAGCGTGTTTTGGACCTGTTCGACCCGTTGAGGCCGTGTTTCGTGGAGTTAATGTCGCAGTTTCACCCACAGAGATCCACTCTGATCCCCCTAGGGATCAACGCGGCTAACTATCTCCTATGGTGCTATGATAACTCCAGATGATGAAATAGGTTTTCATAATCATGTCATCATCTGATACCCCCCAACCCGGCGTCATAACTAGCGAGTTGGTTTATAGGCGAGGTGGAATCTCTTACGATTCACCTTAATATTCCTTGGATATTTTCGATCAGGCCTAACCGGCTCGACGGTCTTAGAAAATAGATCGAGCAACCTCCGCACTAAGACGGAAATGTTTGATCGGGTGAACAATAGGACAACGGTATCTTTTACAATTGACATGATGTGGGTCATATTAATCTGATATTTGTATTTTCTATCGTTGTCTTCATCAACAGCTTGTTGGGCTGGATGCGCCAGGGCCGCGGCAAGGTTCATGGTAAAGACTTTGGCATGGAAGTCCTGGTACACAGATTCAACGGATTTGCCGGAAAAATTCTCTATTTCAATTCGGCATTTCATTAACTTGTAGTCTTCTTCCACAGGCCATCTCATCCGGT
>JADFXK010000106.1:0-1206 GCA_015233625.1 Deltaproteobacteria bacterium
GCAGGGGAATATCCTCCCGGCGGTGGCGCAGCGGCGGAATAAACATCCGGGCCACATTCAGCCGATAGAACAGGTCTTCCCGAAAGGTGCCGGCTGTCATCATCTTCTTCAGGTTTCTATGGGTGGCGGCGATAAATCGAATATCGGCCCTAATGGGTTTGACCGCTCCTAAGGGGGTATATTCACTTTGGTCCAGGACGCGAAGTAATTTGACTTGCAAGCCCGGCGACATTTCTCCAATCTCATCTAAGAACAACGTCCCGCCTTCGGCCGCCGCTAATCGACCGGGATGATCCCGTCTGGCGTCGGTGAAGGCCCCTTTGACATAGCCGAATAGCTCGGATTCCAGCAGCGTCTCCGGCAAAGCACCGCAATTGACCGCCACCACCGGCCCGGTGGACCGATGGCTCAGGCGATGGACGGCTTTGGCAAATAATTCCTTGCCCACCCCGCTTTCGCCTTCAATCAGCACATTGCTGTCACTCTCGGCCACGTCCGTCAGGATGTCCAGGCTGCGTCTCAAGGCCGGGGAGGCGCCGATGATACCGTGCCGCGGAAACCATTCTTGAACATGATCATTGAGTTTCTTCAGCCCGGAAATATCCTGAAATGTCTCGACGCCGCCGATAATCCGGTCTTGATCGTCTCTAAGGGCCGAGGCCCGGATGAGAATGGGAATCTTTTCACCGGAGTTGCTCAAGATGTCAACCGCCCGGTCCATAATCCGGCGGCCGGTAGTGATGCTCTCTTCCAGCGCACAATCCACCTGGCAAATAGAAGACCTGAATATATCGTAACATTTTTGCCCGATGGCCATATCCCGGGGAATGCCGGTGATCTCTTCGGCCACCCGGTTAAACGTGGTGACGGTTTTATCCGGGGTGATGGTGAAGACACCATCACAGATATTATCCAGGATGAGTTCGGCTAAAGGCGAATTATTCTTTTCTTCCGAGACATTCATGGGAATCTACGCGTCGGGCGAACAGGATGATATTCAGGACCGGACCGGCCTTCGTCGGCCGCCGTCGGTGGATTATGATTTATATAAAGATACATCGGAAAGGCTCAGGTGTCAATGTGGGCGGGGGGCTGAACACCGCTTTAAACTCTAACCTCATCGATTTATGGATGGTCATCCAGGAAACGCCATCCTGGTCATTAGGACCCCGTCGGTCTCATCTACATCATCCCGTTTCATTCATC
>JADFXK010000106.1:1216-11307 GCA_015233625.1 Deltaproteobacteria bacterium
TTTTCGGTTGACTAATATTCCTTTCCTCCTCATAATAGTACGCAAAGGTATACTTAGAGCTGGGGCCGCCCTATCTCAGCCCGGGCATAATCGGCCATAGAGCCATAGGCCGGAACATACCGAGAAGCGACCGAAACCATCGCCGTTCATCCGGCAACGATTGTTCAAACTCCAATCCGCCAATATTATCCTGTGGCCTGAGATGAGGTGCGCATGAAGACTAAAGATCAACTTACCGAAGACATCAAGAAGAATGTCAGCAACGAAGAAGACCGGATAATCCTCCTAAACATAATAGAATTGCTCGACCAACAGGGCCATCCGATGGTCCTGTCCCGCATGGACGCCCTGTTCAAAATGTCTCCCGGCAGAACTCACAATATGATTAAGGGCCGGAAAGGAATTGGCGACATGCTGGCTCAGAGGTTTGCCGAAACATTAGGCGTAACCTTAAGGGAGCTAAAGGGATGGCCTGCAGCTAGCCGCGCCGTGACTAGCTCAGGCCACGATTTCCATGAAGATGCCGACAGTTACTACTATGTCCCTCTGGCCAAGGCCTTCCTTTCGGCCGGCGGCGGAGCCCTGGTTTTGGAAGAAGGTGTGGAAAGAGAACGTTTTGCTTTTCGGCGGCCCTGGATGAACTCCAAAATATCCGCGCCGTCTAAGGCTTTTCTGATGCCGGTTAGAGGGGACAGCATGTACCCGACCATCCAGCACGGGGACGTGGTTTTGATTGATCCCGGAGATACGCGGGTCAGGGACCGGAGATCCATATTTGGGATCCGGGTTGACGACATGATCTCGGTCAAGCGGCTGGTGCTGTTGCCACACAATGTTTTGCGCATTATCAGCGATAACTATGACGCGGCCAACGGCCAGACCGACTTTCCGCCGGTTGAGGTGCCGGCCGAGGATGTCCATATATTTGGGCGGGTGGCCTGGTTGGGGCGGGATATGTAAATAATTAACCCATGCAGGTATATTTTTGTTTGATTTATGTTGCTAAATGGAGTATAAAGAGTGCAATCATCGAAGCGGGATTGGGCAGGTAGTTTAGACCTGGTTCACGAAGTCTGACCATCTTGAGCCGCGCAGAAGGGAGAAGGACATGAAACTCCGTTACGCAACACATGATATGATGAAAGAATACCGGGACGTCCAGGGGCAACGACGCTTTGAATTCTTGATTTACGGCTTTATTGGAGGCAGCATATCCGGGGTTATCTTGATAACCGCCATCTTCACGTTGTTCTCCGGCGGATTGCGATAGAGGCGCACCTGGTGCCAAATTTACCCCGTTAAGGCACGGCGTCTGGATAAGAGGTATCCATTTCGGGTGTTTTTCCTTGACTTTGGGGAGGAATCTCAGGTATGATAACGCCTTGGGGTAATATGTTAAACTTTTTTTAATCTGCATCAGGAGGGGCATATATGAAGGCAAGAATCACGACCCTGCTAATCGGTTCACTATTTTTGTTCATTGCTTCCATTACGGTCTGCAGTCCGGCCTTTGCCGGAAATGCGTATGACACCCAATGGATAGCGAAGTGCCTGATGGATAATAAGGATCTAGGGCAACCGACTGAAGTGATCCAGAAATACTGTGAGTGCATGAACAACAAAATGGAAGATAATGAAAGCCAATCCATTACTCAATGGGAAAAAACCCACACGAAGGAACGAAAAGAGTGTAGTGATCAGGCAGGTTGGAAATAACTCGGAATTGCTGTAAGTGGATTATCTTAGTTGGGAATTGCGCTCAATCCAATCTCGATCTTTTCCGGCTTCTACAACCCGGTGATTTAGATTCCGCCAATTTATTTGCCATGTTAGAAATGTGCCGGCGCCAGGCCGAGGCTGAACGATCTTGGTATCTCGACTTGGGCCGGCGCACCATCGTTTCACCCTATTCACTTCAAAATATATTCTTCTATTCGTCGCCCAACAATTGACTAATCACTTTAATCAAATCATCCCTGAAAACCGGTTTTGCAATGGTCCGGTCGGCTCCAAGCGCGTTAGCCACAGCCAAATACGATTCCGGCGATACTCTCCCACCCCCGGACATGGCAATGATTTTGATTCCGGGCATGGTTCTCCTCAACTCCATGATCAATTCAACCCCTTCTTTGTTTGGCATTATTAGATCCGTAATCACCAAGTCAACCGACTCGCTCCCGACCAGTTTGATAGCCTGATTTCCATCGGACGCTTCGCTGACGTCAAAACCATCTTTTCTCAGGCTGAAACAAAGCATTTCCCGAAAATCGATGTCGTCATCAACAACAAGAATCTTAGCCATCTGTATTCCCTTTATCTTCAAGAAGTTCCTTGATAATTTTTGATATGTTACCAGCTAACAGAGGCTTCATCACAACCGCTTTGATTCCATGAAGCGCGGCTACCTCCGAGGTTAAGTTAGCGCTGTAGCCGGTACAGATGATGATGGGCAGATGTGGCCTAATATTCAATAGCTCCGTAGCCAATTGCAGACCTGTCATGTCCGGCATGGTCTGATCGCTTATGACCAAGTCAAATCCATCAGGCTGGAGTCGGAAAGTCTCAAGTGAGGCAAGACTGCTGGTAAATGAACTAACCTGGTAACCTAAATATTCTAAAATTAATTTTTCGGCATTAACTAGATCCTCTTCATCATCAACCAGGAGAATGTTCCCTTTTCCTCTGACCAAAGCCTCCTCAAATTTTTCCTTAACGATCATGTTTTCGAATGTTTGAGGCAGGTAAAGGTTAAATTCGGTTCCCTCACCCGGTTCACTATGAACGGTAATGGCGCCTTTATAACTTTTGACTATCCCGTGAACAACAGATAATCCCAGGCCGGTGCCTTCGTCAGGGGCCTTTGTGGTAAAAAATGGGTTAAAAATATTATCGATTATCCTATGGTCCATACCCTTTCCGGTGTCGCTAACGGTTAGCTTCAAGTAAGGACCGGTTTTCAATCCCAAGTGTTTAACAGAATCTTTTGATGTCATTTCAGTTTGCTTTAACTTGACGGTTAAACATCCGCCTTTATCCTGCATGGCATGCATGGCGTTAATTCCCAGGTTCATAATAATCTGGTGAATCTGAGTCGGCTCAGCTAAAATTGTCCCATCCGCAGACGAAATATCCTGAACTATTTCTATGGTGGAAGGGAGCGAAGCTCTCAAAAGTTTAAGAGATTCCTTGATAACGGGGCTTATCCTTAAAGGTTTCTTTAGCTGCTCGCCCTGTCGGCTAAAGGTTAAAATTTGCTGAACCAGGTCAGTTGCCCTCTTTCCTCCTTTATAGATTTGATCAAGCTCATACCGAAGTTCACCTTCGCGAGGCGCCTCAAGCAAGGCCAGTTCTGTGTAGCCGATGATGCTGCCCAAGATGTTGTTGAAGTCATGGGCGATTCCACCCGCCAGGGTGCCGATGGCTTCCATTTTATGGACCTGGCGGAGTTGCGCCTCGATATGATTGCGCCGTGTAATGTCCTGCCCAATTGACAATAGCCGCTTAATCCCGTTTATGCTTACTATTTCCGAGGCATATAGGCAGGCAATGGATTTCTTATCCTTGGTGGTAAGAGAAAGTTCCATTTCCTTAACTCGTCCGAATGTGTTTAGAACTTCAACTAACTTAGTTCTATCTTCTTTTGAAATCCATCCCAGTTCAACGGAAGTCTTGCCTACGGCCTCGTCTCTTGTAAATCCGGTAACTTCCAAGAATTTTTCATTTACCTCAATGTATCTGCCATCTTGAATATTGCTTATCGTCATCAAAAGAGGAGCGTATTTGAAGGTCTTGGCGAATTTCTCTTCGCTCTCCCGTAGCGCCTCGTCGGTTTTCAGTTTGGCAACGGCTATCGCCACATAGCCGACCAGATCTTCCAACAGGGCAACCTTTTCCAGGGTGAAGCGTTCTCGGCGTTTGTCATTGAACTGAAACAGCCCGAAAGTTTCGCCGTGCAGGCGGAGTGGAACCAATGCCACCGACTCATATCCTTCAGCGTTGCAGCGGTTGAGCGATCCGACGTGCCGGTCCGCTTCGATCGCGCCGGCCAACAGTTGAGTCGTGTTGCTCGACCAGAAACTACCGTGCCCGGTGAAGTAGGGTTTGGAGGGATCGAAACGTCCGCAGATTATGTTGCCGCACATACATTCGAGTACGGGATGACCGGTGTTGTCGCGGATAATCTCGCCGTTCTGGTCACAGGTGCAGATGCTGTTCTCAGCCAAAACAAACTTATCTGTAAATCCAATGGCTTCATAATAGGGAAAATCATCCCCCTGCCGCAACCTGACCCCGATTGCTTCGCACTGGGTGAGTTTCTGGAAATAAAAGTTCAAATTCTGGACTAAATCGCGCAAACTAATCGATTGGTTACATATCTGCAGCAACTCAATCGTCGCCTGGCGCGCCTCCTCTGCCTGTTTTCGCTCGGTGATATCGCTGGCTACGCCGGCATAACGGGTTACCTTCCCCGTCTCCGACGGGATTGGAAAGCCACGGTCCCAAATCCACCGAATGGATCCATTAGGCCGGACAATCCGGTACTCGTGTTCAAATGGTTGTCCCGTCTTTTGGACTTCGAGGCTGGTCACCACCCGCCCACGATCTTCGGGATGAATGGCTTCGATCAAAGATTTCCGGGCATCGTAAAGACTTTCCCGGGGCAGTCCCCAGATTCGTTCATAACCCGGACTGATGTAAAGCATTTTTCCGACTTCAACGTCAGCCATCCAAAAGACTTCTTCAATAGTCTCTGTTAGTATTCTTAGACGTTGTTCTCTCTCAAGAATATCATTCTCGTGTTGCTTGCGCTCGGTGATGTTGCTGACTATGATGCGGGAAACAGGCGCGTTGGTTTCCACGTCTTGTGTCACGGTTGACTCTAACCGCGCCCAGAATTGTGTACCGTCCCGGCGGACCATCCTCAGCTCGCATACCTGCGGGTCACCAGTTTCAAAAAGTTTCAGGCAATGATGATAATAGATGTTCTGATCTTCGTGGAGAATAAAGCGACTAAGCAGTTGCTTAAGTAAAACATGTTTTGTCAAACCAAGCAAGCCGGCACCCGTGAGATTGGTCTCCAGAATCAACCCTTTTTCATTTACAGTGAAGTACCCGACCGGAGCCAGATCGTACAGGTCAAAGTACCGGACCTGCGAGGCTTCCAGTGACATCTGGGTTTGGCGCAACTCATCATTCTGCATCTCCAACTCAATCTGATACACCCGCAATTGGTGGAGTAACTGCTGCACCGCCTCAGGCGACAACATCTCCGGGTCATGGGCGGGGATATCTCCCATTGCCTCTTCCGCCAACCTGCGCAAGTCCCCATTTTGGTTTGAACACTGACTTTCTCCCTGCATCGCTCGTTCCTTTTTCCGAACACTTCTATTTATAAATTCAATCAGTAGAGGAAATCGTCAATGGAAATTTCTCTCGCCTTTTGCAATGCCAGGTTAAGTTTCCCAACATATAGTTTCGCTCCTTCCAAATCGTCTTCACGCGCCGCCTGGTGCAGTTTAGAAGCATAATCCGCTATCTCAGCCGCACAAACTGTAGCCGCTACGCCTTTGAAAGAGTGCGCCAGGTGTGACAATTTGCTTAAGTCGCCAATTTCAATGGCCGCATCTATCTCCGCCACCCGCTTCGGAAACTCGTCACGAAAATAGCTGAATAATTCTAAAAAGAAATCTTTCTTCCCGTGAAATCTTCTTCTCAACGTATCCACGTCAATAACAGGATTCACCTCGTCGAGACCTGTAATCCGGTCACGGTCCTCCTCATTGGTCTGCCCACCCGTACCGGTCTGTCGATTAACATACCGCGGTGCAATTTTGTCTATCTCCTTAACTAACTGATCCACATCAATAGGTTTAGAAATATAACCGTCCATGCCGGCCTCAAGAAATTTTTCTCTATCACCTTTAATCGCGTGAGCGGTCTGGGCGATGATGGGAATGTTTTTGTTAAGCATCCTGATTTCTTTTGTTGCTTCTATTCCATCCATTTCAGGCATAGACACGTCCATCAAGATCAGGTCAAATGTCTCTTTGTTTAACAGATCAATGACTTCCTTCCCATTCTTAGCCAGAGATACGGTGTGGCCCCGGCGCTGCAGAATCTCCAGCCCAAATTTTTGATTTAAGGTATCATCTTCAGCCAGGAGTATGCTCAGGGGATTGAGCGTCAAACGCTCATGTTGGTCAGTCGCCTTGTCGGCAATGATATCCGAATCTGACCCGACTTCAAACTTTACCGAAAAATAAAAGATTGAACCTGTGCCTGAACGACTTTCAACCCAGATACTGCCGCCCATGATTTCCACAAGCCGTTTGGTAATGGCTAATCCCAGCCCGGTGCCTCGGTAGAGCTTGGTCGAAGAAGAGTCCCCTTGGATAAAAGCCTCAAAAATTCTAGCTATCTGCTCAGACGGAATGCCGACACCCGTATCTGCCACTGACATTATAAGGGTTAAGCCATCTTCCTTTTGAGGCAGTAGAGTTGAGTCATCATATTTACGAACTTTTACTTCGATCGACCCGGAAGGTGTGAACTTAATAGCGTTGTCCAAAAGGTTGGTCAAGACCTGTCTAAGTTTTCCTTTATCTCCGATTATTACCTTGGGTAAAGGTGCGGGTATTTCCAGGCGCAGGCCAAGTTTCTTTTGATCTACCGATGGTTGGAACATGTTGATAGTTTCTCTCAACAAGTTTTCAAGATCAAAACCGGCTAAATCCAACCGTACTTTAGCTGCTTCGAGTTTAGAAAAATCCAATATATCATTGATTATCAGCAAAAGGCTGGCACTGGCCTGACTAACCGCTTCAGCAAACAATTTTTGTTGGTTGTTTAAATTACTGTCGAGCAGCAATTTATTGAAACCGATGATAGAGTTCATAGGTGTCCGAATTTCGTGGCTCATATTAGCGAGGAATTCGCTCTTGGCCCGGCTGGCGGATAGAGCCTCCTCTCTGGCCTTAATTAATTCTTCTTCATCGTCCTTTCGTTTAGAGATATCTTCAATTATCCAGATAGAGCCGAGTAACCGATTTCCCGGATCAATCGCCTTCCCAGTGATGGAACACCAGAATATACTCTTATCCTTACGTTTCATAAGTCTTTCTTTACAAAACGTTTCACCCCTGGCCAGTGCGGCATAAGCCAGGCTGCCGAGTTCTTCAAAGTCTTCCTTTGAAGGATAAATAACTTCCGTCGTCTTGCCGGTAAGTTCTTCCAGGCCGTAACCAAATTGGTCAGCCATCCTGGAGTTCCACCAGGTGAATCTCCTCTCAATCAAATATGCGATCCCGACCGGCACATTTTCAAGAATCGCCTGGCGTTCGGCCAAGAGTTCGCTTCGGGATATTTCTAAGAGTTTGCGTCTGGTGAGTTCAATCTCCAACTTCTCATTAGCCGAGCGCAGATCGGCAGTGCGCTCCATGACGATCTCTTCCAGATTTTCTTTTGCATTCCGCACCTCCCTCTCAATCCGTTCACGTTCCGCAACCTCTTTGGTCAGATCGGTGTTTACCCTGCTCAACTGATCATACGCCTGTTTCAGCTTGGACTGCCCCATTATTTCGTTTTTCAGGATAAGCGCGGCAAAATTGAAAAAGGACGGAAGTTCATCCTGCAGTTCACGCGTCATGATCGGGCTCTCGATTTTGAACACACCGATCAATTCCTTGCCGACAGTCAGGGGGAATACCATCGTATAGGATTTGGAGAATTCATTCGTCATCATCTTGGTATTGGTGAAATCGTGCTCGTGCTCGGAAGGCTCACGGGTCTCGAAGGTTTTCTTTACCAGATCGTCGTCAATCTTCTCCAGTTTCATCTTTTTTCCGTACACGTCCGAATAGAAAATATCCTTGTCCAGGATGTAGTACAGAATGAGATTGGTTCCACCCATAATATCAAGGACGTGTCTGAGCATATTCTCAACGGCGTTATCCAGTCCCGGAGCCGCACTCATCCGATTCATCAACCGGACATACAACTGAAGGTAGGATTTTTCCCTGGCCAGTTTTTTGACGCGGTGTTTCAGGCGTGTCAGTTCGGCGCTGGATATATTTGTCAGATCAGTCATTGATTTCTCATCCTTTATTTATAAAGTCAGGATGCCTTCTTTCACAGGCATGAGGATTTTCGTGTAGATGACGTCATTCATGCGCCGACGGTAATCGGGAGAGTATCCGCAATATTCGCTGAAGAGCCTTTCTTGATGGCCGCCCGGAGAACCGATTCAAGATGGTCAAGTGATACATCCATCCAACGTACCGGCAATCCAACCATCTTTCCCGCTTTCTCAGCTTCTGCCGAGAAGTCTTCGGAACATACGGTTCTGACGCCTAGCAGGTATTTTCGGTCACCCCGAAAAATGTCCTTTAAAATTTCTTCGTTTTTGAAAATCTTCGTCATGTGGTCCCAGTGGCGCGCCCAGTCCTCAAGAAGGAAGAACGCGCCCTTGGAAAGCTCATCGGAAAACCTGTCATGACCCAACAGCATGTCCACGCAGTTCTGACCTTCTGTTCGGAAGGTGTGGGCCTCTTCCAGCATCCGGTCCATAAGAGGGTGACAGCAGCCATAAAAAACGATGATTTTTTTTCCCTGATGGCTCTTTAGGGCGGCGGTCAGACTTTTTTCCAGCTTTGCAAAATTGACATGTAGCGCCGAATCCAGAAAAAATGTGTCCATCGCCCATCGGTTGATCTCAATCAGCCGTCTGATCTCCTTTTCCAGGATGCCGCACCCGATCAGCAGCGTTCTGTCCGAGTTCATGGCCGGCTCCAATCCTTATTACGGCCGAACTCGTACGCCGCTGAGAGCATTGTCCGGATTTTTTCTTCAGGAATGTTGCACGGCATTAACGAAGTTCCGAAAGAGAATTTTCCTCCCGGCATTCCGGCGTCAATGATCCGTTTAACCTCATTTCGTATCTCTTCTTCCGACCAGTCAATCAGAGGAATGTCATTGATCACGCCGCAGACTACGCCCCGTCCCGCAACGATTTTCTTTGCTTCGGCAATGTCTGATAAGGGGCTGATATAGAACGAGGTTATGCCCAGCCGGTCGATGATTTCGTCAATTACGTTGTTAAACCGGGACATGCCGCAAACATAGACAACGCCTTGAGTTCCAACGGGTCTTAAATCCCGTTCCATCCACGGAAGGGATATTTTCTTAAAAAATTTCATCGGAATCGTATCCGTTGATCCAAAAGGATTGGAATAGAATAAAGTGTCAGCGCCGGCATCCCGATAGGCAGTTATCTCCTTTATAAAAAAGTCTGAGCACTTAGCCAGAAGTTCGTCACGCACATCGGTCGGACCCAGCAAGAGCAGTTCCATCCATTTGTCCATTCCCATAAGCAGAGTCGGCAGCGTCATGGCTGAGGTTACGATGGTGCATATCGGGTATTTGCCGCCTACCTCATTTTTTAGAATTCGCAGGCAGTTGATATCTTCCTGAAAGGCAGGATGCGCCGAAATGTCTTCGGGGATTCGAAGCCGACCGATGTCGTCATATGTTTTGATAACAAAATCCGCGACATTGGGAGGGCCGTCCGTTGGGAAGATAATATCCCGGCAACCCAGAAGTTCCGCTTTCCTTCCCAGGTAAAAAAGACCCCAGACATTGTCGTAGCCGTATTTTGCCCGCATCCTGATCTGCCCTTCGGCAACATATTCGCCTTTGGAATAATACTCGCGCACGGTCATTCCAAGTTCCCCGGCGCCCTGCTCGAACAGATTGCAGTATACGGGAATGCGATCCAAAATCTCTCCCTTGGCCGTAGCCACCAGCCTATCCATACCGGTAATCATCGTTGCACCTCCTTTATGAGGTTTGTAACGACCTTGCCCGCCGTGACGCCATCATCCGCCCAGCCATCCGCCTGTACGACTTTGTACAACTCATGATCAAAGTGGAACGGGGCTCCTCCCACCACAATTCTGATCCGATTCTCCAGCCCCCTGTCCTTCAAAATCCGCCGTACTTTGAGACACCCGTTTTCTCCCCTGGCGGTATGAACCATCATGGCGGATATCCCGATAACCTGAGCGTCTAGGGCAACAGCTTCATCCACAAACCTT
>JADFXK010000107.1 GCA_015233625.1 Deltaproteobacteria bacterium
GAGATTTCATCAATAGAACCGGATTCAGGGAAATCATCCGGTCGCACCACTCGGGAACATCCAATATCCCTGAGACAGTCCGCCGTCAGTTTGACCGGCCACCGGGTGCTCACCGGCACCGCCACCGCGCCCAACTGACGGCAAGCCATTAACAGGATGACGTACTCCAGGCAGTTCGGGGCGACAATGGCCAACCGGGCGCCACATTCCAGACCGGCCCGCCTTAACCGGGCAGCCGTCTCCTGAACCAGTTGTTGATATTCTCGATAGGTGATCACGGTATCGGCGGCGATCAAAGCCGGAGACGCGCCGAAACGTCGGGCCGCGTCGGTCAGCCACCGGCCTGGTTCAATATCTGTGATCATTACTTGTTCCGCCGTATAGAACCCCACTCACGGTGAGTCTTGTCAAAATTGGCTGTGGAATACTTGCCGCCGGTTGTCTTCAACCGATGACCAGTTACAAACAACGATCAATATTTTGACAGGATTAACAAGATTAACAGGAGTTAGGGACCATGATAATCCTGTCAATCATGTTAATCCTGTCAAAAAAAGAGGTGGAGGGGAATGCAAAATCGGAATTGCTGATGTCAAAAAACACCCAGCATGGTACTCTTTCAAAAAATGATAAAGCGGCCAGGGGTCGTGTCCGGGCCGCAATTCATTCGCCCAAGATCGGCTTGAGCAAATCCCTCCGGATACTTTTACTCCGGTTGAATGCTTCTTCCGCATCCACCCTACCCTGCTCGGCTCGGAAAGGTTCTGTTAGTAAATCTTTCTTCAGCCATTTGTAGGTATCTAAACCCATGGCCACGTCCGGCGGGGTCAGGACGGCGGCCAACTGGGCCAGGGCGGACAGGCTCACCCCGGAATCAAACGCACTGCTCAACACCGGAACCAGCCCAAGAAGTTCAGCCATCCGGGCATACCAGACCGTTTTCTCGATCCCGCCCAACAGGCTGGGTTTTAAGATGAGGGCCCGGACTCCCTTGGGCAAAGCTGATCCAGACCCGGCCAGTTCGGTCAAACTTTCATCCAGGGCCACCGCTATCCCGGTTTGTTGGAAAAAAGGCGTCACTTCATCCGGCCGTTTCACCGGTTCCTCAATGTATTCTATCTGGTCTGGATCCAGAGATCGGCCGAAAGACACCGCCTCAGCCAAGGACCAGGTCCGGTTGGCATCCAGGCGGAGCTTGACTCCGTCACCCAGGACCCGGCTGACGGCCTTGACGGTGGCCACGTCCACCGGTAATGGTTGGCGGCCGACCTTGAGTTTGACCACCTGATAGCCTTCGGCTCGCAACTGTTCGGCTTGGGCCACCACCTCTTCCATCGATCCGGTCAATAGCCCGTTGATCAAAATCGATTTATGCGCGGGGTTGGAGAAGAAATCGTACAAGGGGTGATCCTCAATCCCGGCCAGGAGATTCAGCCCGGCCAGTTCCACCCCGAAACGGACCGAGGGAGCCAGGTTAAGGCGTCCTAACCAATCCTCAAACGCCCCGTCCAATCGCCGGATATCCGCGGGAACCTCCGCACCAGGGAGGACCCGTCCCAACTGGTGAAGCTGCCGGCCGGCTTGATCTAAATCTTCCTGATGCAAACCGGGGAATGGGGCCACTTCACCATAACCGTGGTGACCAGACTCATCCGTCAATCGAATCAGGTATCCCGCCCGGGTGGCCATGGTCCGGCCCATCAGACTGAGGGGACGCACCAGCGGCAGGTCATAGCGCCACACCTCCAACCGGGTTAACTTCATATCATCCAGCCTATGGAGAAGATGACGCTATAGAGCAGGAGCAGCTTTCCGGTGCCGGCCAGAACTTCATTGAACACCCGACCGGGCTTCTCTCGGAAAACAATCTTAAGGGACGGGATAGCCGCCGGAAACACCAGCGTGGCCGCCAGAGCATAGCCATGACCTCCCGATCTGAGGCAGAGCACCACCGGCACCAGACAGGCGCCCAGGACGCTGATTAAGTACTCCATCCGGGCGAAGGCCGGGCCGAATCTCACCGCCAGAGTTCTTTTTCCGGCCTGTCTGTCTGTGTCGATATCCCGGTAGTTATTGACTGTCAGGATAGCCGTGGAAAATAGACCAGGAGCGACTCCGGCCAGCAGGACAATTCCGTCCAGTTGGAGGGCCTGGACATAATACGTCCCGCCCACCGCCACCAGGCCGAAGAAGATGAAGACAAAGACGTCGCCCAGGCCGTGATACCCCAGCGGGAATGGCCCGCCGGTATAGGCGATCCCAAACATGATGGACAGCCCACCGATGACCACAATCGGCCACCCGCCTCGCCAGACCAGGTAGACCCCCACCAGAAAGGCCAGCCCAAAAGCCACGATAAAGGCCGTTTTCATGGCCGCGGGTTTAACCAATCCCGCCTGGGTCAGACGCAGCGGTCCCAGACGTTCGCCTTTGTCGGCCCCATGGAGATAATCAAAGTAATCATTGGCGAAGTTGGTCCCAATCTGAATCAGGATAGCCCCGATCCCGGCCAGTACGGCCGATAACCAGTGGCCTCGCCCCGCCTCAAAGGCCATGGCCGTACCAATGATCACCGGAGATACAGCCGCCCAGAGAGTCTTGGGGCGGGCCGCCAAAGCCCAAATTTTTAGTGTCGATAGATTCATATAACACGCAACTCGTAACACGTAACCCGCAACCCCTGTTAGGGCTGCCTCGGAAACTTGGAGAAATCCGGTTTGCGATTTTCTAGGAAGGCGTTTCGGCCTTCTTGGGCCTCTGGAGTCATATAATAGACCATGGTGGCGCATCCGGCCAGTTCCTGAAGTCCGGTTTGGCCATCGCAATCGGCATTCATGGCTGCCTTGAGGAACCGAATGGCCGTGAGCGAATTAGCCAGCATCTCCCGGCACCACTTAATCGTCTCTTCTTCCAACTGGTCCAGCGGCACGACCGTGTTCACCAGACCCATATCCAGGGCTTGCTGGGCGTTATATTGCCGGCACAGAAACCAGATTTCACGCGCTTTTTTCTGGCCGACGATCCTGGCCAGGTAACTGGAGCCGAACCCGCCGTCAAAAGAACCGACCTTGGGCCCAGTCTGGCCGAAGATGGCGTTGTCTGCGGCAATGGTCAAGTCGCACATCAGATGCAGAACATGGCCACCGCCTACGGCGTAACCGGCCACCTGTGCGATGATCGGCTTGGGGCAGGTCCGAATCTGTCTTTGAAAGCCCAGCACATTTAATCGGGTCACTCCATGTTCGTCAGTATAACCGGAGTCACCTCGGACATTCTGATCTCCACCCGAGCAGAACGCTTTGTCGCCCTCCCCGGTTAAAATTATGACGCCCACTTCCTGATCTTCCCAGGCCAGGTTCAACGCCTGAGACATTTCGATAACGGTTAAAGGCCGGAAGGCATTTCTGACCTGGGGCCGATTAATGGTGATTTTGGCTATCCCTTCCGCCTTTTCGTATCTAATGTCGGTATATTCAGCAGCTTGAATCCAGTTAACGGTACTCATTAGTTCCCACCTCAGAAAGGATAAAGTTCTTTATTTGCTCGGCCAGTTCAGCCGGTTTTTCAAAATGTACATTGTGGCCGCTGCCGTGGACCACGGCCAACCGGGCGGCGGGCTGCCGGGCCACCATTTGGGCGGCCAGATCGCGAAACTTGGCGTCCCGTTCACCCACCACCACGAGCATGGGCAGGCCGACGCGGCTCAAATCTTCCCACAACGATGGCTGCCGGCCAACGCCCATCATCCGCAAGGACTTAGCCAGTTCGGCCGGGATATTATTCATCCGGCGGCGACACAGATCGGCGAATCGGGGATGTTGCTTGAGGGAATTGAATAACGGCTGGTCATACCAGTGCTTCAAAAATTTTTCCAGACCGCGACTTTCGAGTTCATCGGCCAACTGCTCATCCCGTTCTTGTCGAGTCCGGCGTTCAATGGGGTCCGCCAAACCGGGTGAGGCCGACTCCAGCACCAGTCCCGTAAAGCGTTCCGGATAGGCTAGAGCCAGGTACAGAGCCAGACGGCCGCCCATGGAATAGCCGACCAAGGTCACCGGGGGCAAGGCCAGGTCGTCCAGCAGGGCCACCAGTCCCGCCGCCGCGCCGACCAGGGTATAGGCTTGGTCTCCGGTCTTGATCCTGGTCCGGCCATGTCCCGGCAAGTCAACGGTCAGGCAAGAAAAATCCGGCGAAAGCATCTGGATCACTTCCGCCCAGTCCTCTCCAGAGCCTAAAAATCCGTGCAACATCAGCACCACCGGCTTATCATCCGGCCCGTGCCACTGATAGTGCCGGTAATCTTCCGACATCGCCACCACCTAAGCCGCAGCCAGAGCCGCGGTTATCTCCCGGCTCAGCCTTTGGTGCAAGGCAAAATTCTCTTTCCGGTCAGTTCTGATCTCGATAACGGCACTGGTTCCCTTATTATGCGCGGCTAAGAAACAGTTCAAAAAGTCATCCCTGGTGGTTGGGGCGTAGTAGTCCAGCCCGAAAAGATCAGCGGCCGGTTTAAAGGCCAGGGCATGGGGCGTGGCGAAAAACGCCTCAAACACGTCGTCATATTGGGCGATCGGCAGAAAAGAAAAGATGCCTCCACCCTGATTATTGATCAAGACGATGATCACCGGCGGTGAAGTCATTTTCACCTGGGCCAGAGAGTTGAGGTCATGCAAAAAGGCCAGATCTCCAATAACCAGGGTGACGGGTCGGTTAAGTCCGACCGCAAAGCCGGCGGCAGTAGCCATCGTGCCGTCAATTCCGCTGGCTCCCCGATTGGCTCCCACCGGCACAGCGACGCGGCCGGCCTGGGCGAACATGTCCATATCTCGGACGGGCATACTGCTACCCAGGAACAAGGCCGAATGGCCGGGCAAATTCTTAGAGATCAACCGGGCCACCACCGGTTCAGTTAAGTCCGGTTCTTGCGCCGAATAATCCTCCAGGACCTGATCCACCCGGTTAGACCGCGCCATCAAATCCTCTAACCAGGCCAGATTGGCAGAGGGCTGAACCAGAAGTGTCAAGGCCCGGCACAGGTGACCGTATTCAGCCTCCAACCGCCAGGTGACCAGATGGCCCGGATCATGACGGCCAGGATGATCTTTTACCACCACATACGTGTCCGGCCGGGATGCTTCCAGGTATTGCTGAAAACGTTTCGAGGTCACCTGCCCGCCCAGATGCAAAATGACCTGCGGCCGCCATCCTTCCCGGAAGGATTGAGATAACCAGAGTTGATCAAAGTAGGGCACTGGCGGACCACCCTCAAAGCCAAGTCTCAACCCGGACCCAATATCGGCCAGCACCGGCCACCGGAGTTTGGCGGCCAGGCGGGCAACAGCCGGAATTTCCAGCGGAGAGGCCAACCTGCCCACCACCAGCAGGCCTGACGAGGCGGTGTTGATCAAGGCAGCCAAGCGGTCCAGTTCTTCTTGATCCGGCTGCATCACCGCGGGTGTATAACGGGTGTAGGGACCGCCACCGACTGGCCATCGGCCTAATGAGGTCAAATAATTATCCGGGACATGAGCAGGTATCGGGGCCAATGGTTCGCGCCACATACAATTGAGGTGGACCGGTCCAGCCGGCTTCCTGATCGCCTGGGAGACGGCCTGATCTATTGTGGTTAAGATCATTTGGGGAGGAATCTCGGGGTCAGGACAGGGAAGATCGAAGTCCCAGCGGACATATTCGCCAAACATCTTAGGTTGCCGAATGGTCTGGTTGGCTCCGGTGTCCCGTAATTCCGGCGGGCGATCAGCCGAGATGACCAGCATGGGGATTTGGTCCATGCTCGCCTCGACCACGGCCGGCAGATAATTGGCCAGGGCAGTGCCCGAAGTGCAAATCAGGGCGGCTGGTCGGCCGGTGGCGCGTCCATAGCCTAAAGCGTGGAAGGCCGCGCCCCGTTCATCATAGCAGATGAGGCTCTGGGCCATGCGGTTTCTGGCCACGGCCGTAGTCAACGGGGTGGAGCGTGACCCAGGCGAAATACAGAAATAGGTCACCCCGGTCCGAATAAGTTCTTCAATGAGCAAAGAGGCCCACAGAAGATTCATGTTTTCTTTAGACATAGCCATCTTATTTTACCAGCTCATATTTTTGTTCTATAACCAGCCTAAATTCTGGTGAAATCGCCTGCCAGTCCAGGACATCCACCATGAAAGGCAAATCGGATTCTGAGAAAGCTTCCTTAACCGCCTCGATCCGGCGCCAATCCAGGGGACCATCCCCGATCAGGACCAGATCAAGATCAGAATACTTCCGGGCCTGGCCGTTTACCCGTGAGCCGAACGCCCAGACCTGGCATTCCGGCACGTGCATAGACAATATATTTTTAACTTCCGCCAGATAAACTTCGTCCAGGTCAATCATTCCGGTCGTCCAGCCGATGCAGCAGGTCCCTGGCATCGCCTATGAATCGCTCCGCCGCTTCGAAAACGGTCAAGGCATGATGCTCATCGTAAGTGCGAGAAGTCAAGTTACGGGCGTCCCCATACCCAAACCACGGCGATGGATCCGCGATGAGTTCGGACCGGGCCGCCATCCGAAACAATTCCTTACGTGTTCTGGGGTGATTGGCTTCTTCAGGCGATCTGTTGTCGTGGATCCAGCGTTGAATGTACTTCCAACATTGTTCGTAGGCCACCTCAAAATTCTGAATCACCCCGGCCCGGATGGTATCCCGCAGGTCTTCGCTCATCATCGACTCCCCGCCGGAATGGGCGATAGTCAAAGAGCGGTCCAAGGCCAGAATCGCCTTTCTCAGGTTGCTCAGGTCAAGCGCCATTGGATGGCTCCGATTTTGGTCTCTGCCCACATCGATCTAATTCCTTGAGGTTGACTCGGATGAGTTATTCCGCTTCCATCCTCAAAAGTACCCGTCACTCTTGAATATGCTGGTGAATTTCAACATTTTGTTTTCTATCTCTTTCCACTCTCCCTCTGGTACGGAACCAGGCACAATGCCGCCCCCGACGAACAGGGAGATCGAGCTGGACGACACCAGAGCGACACGCAGATCAGACATTGGGCACCCCGCCCAGATGGCCCATAACCCAAAGCCGGGATAACGGCCAACCCTTTTCCTGGTTGAGACGACGAAGTTCGTCTGTGACGACAATCGGTCGGACGATGGTGTGGCCCAGACTATTCCGATCCACGGCAAAAAGATTAACCCTGGGGTCCTGAAGTGAGAGACCATCCAGGATGGCTGGATTGTGCGCGGTGAACAACATCTGCCGCTGCCAGGGATTGTTGGTTATCCATTTACATAGATAGCTGACCAATTTTTGGGCCAGGCGCGGATTAAGGGCCTGATCCAGGTTATCCACGGCCAGGCACTTCGGCGCGTTGGGCAGCAAAGCCAGCACGGCGCAAAAGAGGACGTAGAGCGCCCCTTCGCTGGCATCGTAGGCCGTCAAAATGTTCTTCCCAGTCCGCATTAACCGGTCATAGAATCTGAGGGTCTGCTTGGGACGGGCGACTGAAGAGGAGAGAATGGTCCGAACCGAATCGGTGGTGTCAAAATCTCTGATCCAATCAATCATTTCCAGGATGTCATCCAAACCATCCTCTAAGAAATCATTTCCCAGCGCCAGTGTTTTCAACTCTCCAACGGCTTCAGCCAGCCGCCCCCCCGCCAGCCCCACGGGTTCTCTGGTCTGAGGATCCGGAGTCAATCCTCTCAATACCGGGGTGTTAGGGGTATAGATGACGTAATCGCGCAAGACATTCAGCAGTTGGACGGCCGGATTCGATTCCTGCAGTTCCACCACTGTCAATGCCGCAATGCCCTGCTCAGAGTTTTTCGCCGTTCCGCGGCCCCGACTGGCCACCTTTTTATTCCCCGACCGAAGCTCTTCTGTTTTGTACTGCCAGGCTGGTCTCGGCCTTCCCAGATGATTATTTAGACTAACGGAGAACCCGGCAGCCTCCGATTTAGCCTCGAAATAGATGTGCAGGGGGAAAGGTACTTCAAACGCGCTCTTATAGAGCCTGGGGACACCCGGCCGCACGCCCCGCCGTTGGAGCGATTCATCGTCCACCCGTCCGGACGCGGCGGCGGAAAGGACGCCTAAGGCCTCAAGGACATTGCTCTTACCGCTTCCGTTGGCGCCGATAAAGACATTGACGAGGCCAAGTTCAATTTCCTGGTCAACAATAGACTTAAAGGAGCGAATGATGAGCCTGGTGATGAAAGAGTCGTTCTCCATAGCCCAAAACCTCCAGCTTCATTCGGATGGGGTTATTTCGCTTCCGCTCTCAAAAATACCCGTCACTTTTGAATATACTGGTGAATTTCAAAATCTTATTTTCGACCTCTTCCCACTCTTCTTCCGGTACGGAACCAGGCACGATGCCGCCTCCGGCGAATAGGGAGATGGAACTGGACGAGACCAGGGCCGACCGAATGGCTACGGCAAACTCCGCGGCATCCCGGCTCACCCAGCCCACCGGGCCAGCGTACCAACCACGGTCAAAGGGCTCCAGTTCCGTGATTCTAATCAGTGATTCAATGCGGGGGTAGCCACCGACGGCCGGGGTGGGATGCAATTTCGACAATATCTCCCCATCAGTAATGCCGGGCTTGAGCTTACCCCGGAAGCTAGTGAAGAGATGTTGGACGTTCGGTAACTTCAGGATATGCTCCCGGACGGGGGTATGTAATTCCAGACAAATCGGATCGAGAGCCTCTTGGACTACCTTACTCACCCAGCGATGCTCTTGAATCTCTTTGGAACTCCTCAATAGTTGCAATTCTAAGGCCTGATCATCCGCCGCGTCTTTGCCCCGGGCCCTGGTCCCGGCAATGGCCTCGCTGATCAGCTCCTGATTTTCCCGGTAATACAGACGCTCCGGTGTGGCTCCGATAAAGGCTACGCTCTTAACCGGCTGAAAGCCGAAATAATAAACATTCGACTTAAATTTCGTCAACCGTTTGAGCAGCCGAAAAGGATTCAAAGGTTTTCTGAGTTCGAATATGGACTTGCGGGCCAAGACGATCTTCTGGAGTTCATTCCTCTCGATCATCCGCAAGGCCGTCCGCACCATTTTTTCCCACTCTTTTTGAGACGGCAAATCCCATCGGCCGCCTAACTCAATCGAAAACCTGGCCCGATGGCGCGGCTCCAACCGCAGGGTATCCAGTTCATCATGAAATTGCCGGAGCACGTCTTCTACGGGCCCGTCTTGTGGTGCGATGAAGTTGTAAGCCAGTCGCGTGGCATTGTCGCTTCGGATGATCTCAAAGCGAGGCACAATAAATGAGTACCCCGGTATCGCCGCCCAGTATTTGTCGGCAGTCACCAAGGGATTGAATCGAAATCCACCATAATAACGGACGTTGGGGAAAGAGGCCTGAAGAGTCTGGTGCATGATGACAAAAATAGCTTCATAATCCAGGTTATTCTGTCCACTAAGGTTATCCGCCCGGCCCACCCCGGCCATCTCCAGACTGCCCTCCCGGTTGGCCCAGTAAGTTCTGGTCACATGGGCCTGATGGCTTAACCAGTCCAACGGGTCACCGATATCCACGGCCGCTTCCACGCGCCGGATCGTCTTCATTTGAGCCGGCGGCCTGGTGGCTTCTAGATCATGGCACAATGATTCGAGTTGTTGACTCAAAGCCTGTTTTGTCTGCTCAATCGATATCAACAGCCTACCTCGATAGGACATTTCTGACAAAAAAAATGAACATAGTTAAGTGTTAAGAAAAAGGACAACCCGAAGGTCATAAAGAGAAGGGGAAGGGCCAAAAGAGATTAGAGGAGGATATGGAGCCACGCCAGAAATCCTCTGAGTCATCTTCCTTTTCCCTGGGTCCTCGGTGTCGGGCTGTTCACGATTTTTCGCCCCGGTAGATGGATGCGATACCGAAAGTAAGGGGTATCTGTCGGACCTGCCGGAAACCCGCCGCAGTCATATGGTCACAAAAATCCTGACCATAGGGGAACGTCTCAACCGTCTGATTAAGATACCGGTAAGCATAGTCGTCACCGGAGATAACAGCCCCGATCCGGGGTAAGATATGCCGAAAATAGAATAAATATAGTCTCCGGAATACAGGATGGGACGGAAGGGAGAACTCCAGGATAAGGGCCCGGCCGCCCGGATTGAGGACCCGGTACATTTCCCGCAACGTCTGGTCGAAATCAATGACGTTCCGGATACCGAAGGCGATGGTCACTACGTCCACACTCCTCTCCCGCACAGGAAGGTGCATGGCGTCGGCCTGGATCAAAGCGATCTCCGCGGCCGATCCGGCGTTCTCGACCTTTCGGCCGGCCACGTCCAGCATTTGAACCGACATGTCCAGCCCCGCGGCGAATCGCACCTGTTCGTTGGTCTGGCAAATTGAGAGTAGCACATCCGCCGTCCCGGTGGCCAGGTCCAGCACCCGCGGCCGGGGCAGGCCGTCCAGGTTCCCGGCCAACCGACGACGCCAGAGGATATCCTGGCCCAAAGAAAGGATGCGATTCAATAGATCATAGCGATGGGCTATTCGATCGAACATCCGCCACGATTCAATTCGTGAGGGTGGTTCTAGATATTGGCTGGGGGGATCAGGGTTCATTTTGGTCTCTGGTGTAAGTTAGATTCCGGCCGACACGGCCAGGGGGTGACTATAGCAGATTGACAAAACTTCGCCAATTGATTTTTCACTAAAATCAGCATTGAAGGCCGGCTGTGAGATTCTGGACGATCATCTCTCAACTTTCCGGATAGGCTTCCTGAAGAACGACGTATTCCGACTTGATGTTTTTATGAAAACTCTCCGGCATCTCGTCCCAGATATGCAAATCAACGCGGAACGGCAGGGAACTTTCCTCAAAGGCTTCCTTCAGTTCGGCTATACGAGTCTTCTGATCCGGTTTAGTGAAAGCTACAAGATCGAGGTCAGAATGTGGGCGTGCCGAACACTTCACACGTGAACCGAAAGCCCAGATTTCCACGTCCGGCAAATAACGGGAAAGCAAGGCTAAAATTTCCACTCGTTGTCTGTCGGTGATGTCCAGCCTTCCGTTCATTCCCATGCGGTCCCCGTCATGGTTTGGTACAGCCCGATGGCATCATCGATGAAGTCCGGGATTATTTCCAGGCAATCCGCGGCCTTTTTGCCACTGTAATCATGGGCGGTGGCAGTGCGTGCATCCGCGTAGTCAGACACCTCCGGCAAAGCCGGAGGCTTGAATATGTGAACCGCTCAAAGCGGTTGAAAACCGTGAGCCACCTAAAGGTGGCCACTATCCAAACAAATTGAGTTGATCGACCCTTTGGTCCTC
>JADFXK010000108.1 GCA_015233625.1 Deltaproteobacteria bacterium
AGCGATATTGGTCGTATTTGAAATCAGGTCGGACAGCTTGTAGGCCGTATCAAAAACCAAATCTGCGTGTTCATTCTTCAACAAGGGAAGAAAGGAGTCAACGCCTTTGAGAATATTTAATTTGATAAATATGTTGGCCAATTTTCTTGTGTCTTCAATGCCATGACCTTTGAGTTCGGCTTCCAGGGCTCTTCTTATTTCTCTCTCCTCCCGAGTGGTCAGGACCGCCCCATTGCCGGAGGAATGCCCAACCAACGTCAGGAATTCCTGCTGCTGATTCTTATCCAATATTTGGAATAACCGGGGTAACTGCGTCAGCGTCTCTTTCAGACAACTCTCAATATTGCCTACAGACGACTTAATCGCCCCCAAGGGCGTATTCACCTCATGGCCGACCCCAGCGACCAACTGACCAAGCGCCGCCATTTTTTCTGATTCGATCAACTGCTGTTGACTGCGTTTCAGATCGGCTAAGGCCTCTTGCAGCTCAGCCGTTCTTTCCTCGACCTTCTTTTCCATGCTGTTGTAAAAAAGCGCGTTTTCAATGGAGATGGCCACTTGTGACGCCAATACCTTCAGTAATTCCAGTCGTTCCGGAGTAAAAACACCCTCAATCAGGTCATTTTCAAGATATAGAATCCCCAGGAGCTTTCCATGGTTAATGATCGGCATGGCCAGAAGTGACTTCGGCTGTTTTATTTTGATGTAGTCGTCACCGCTAAATTCACCCTCACGCGTGGCATCGCCTAGCACGATGGTTTCCTCGGTTCTGGTGACATAGCGAATTATGGAGATAGGCAGCTCCTCCCGTTCTTCCAGGGGAATGGCCTGAAGCGCCTTGACCTCGTTTTCTTGCACGTTGCCTTCCGCCTCGATAAACAGGCGTCCATCCTGCTTCAGGACCAGAATTCCCCGCCGCGCCCCGGCATTTTCAATCAGGATATTCATCAGTTTCTCGAGTAATTTCCCGAGAACGATCTGGCTGGATATGGCTTGAGACGCCTTGATCACCGTTGCCACATCCAACTGCCCAACCAGGGAGGAACTTGAAGAGGACATTCTCGTCGACAGTCTGTCGGAGCTACGTCTTCGGGCCTGCCGGGCCGACAATAACTTGGGGTATTGCTCTTGCATCCGGTTTACTTTAGATACGGCACCCCACTCTTCATACAGGAAGGCCGCCTCCTGCATGTAGACCTGGGCGATTCTCTCCTCCCCGACGCCTAACCAAAATTTTGCGCAGCATTCATTGCAGAGACTCTCGTACAAAAAGGAACGCATTTCTTTCGCGGCTTCTATGGCGCGCGAGTAGGTCTCGACTGCTGCCTGGCGTCGTCCATCGATGCGGGCCTCTTCCGCCGTGAGCAGCCACAGCATCACGTTGAAATTCGTTGGGCCGCAATTGGCCCATTTCTTTATCTTTCGCTTCCCCGAGGCATAAATTCTTTGGTAGCGCTTGTTTTCCGCGTCGTTAAAGTCCTTGGTCGCGGCCAGGATGGCCAGGCAGGTGAAGAAGGTATATACGGTCACGTTGTAAGTGGGATCAGCAATCACCTCTGCGGTGATTTTCGGCCCGGTGGCCACCTCCACCGCGTCCTTGTAGCGGGCATGGTAATAATTGAGGATCAGGCGGGTGGTCGCGTGATAGAACGTGCCGCAGGTAGACGTGACATTGGAATCGAAATAAGCCACGGCTTGCTGCTCATCGTGGTCCTGGTAATCCAGTGAGTCAGTGTTTTCAATCTCTCCCAACAGATTCATGAACAGGGCTCGGTGGAGCGAGTGGACATGGAATGGCTCTATTTGTTTGACCTTTTTGGCAAACTTGACCTCTCGTTCGGCCATCTTCGCCACATCGGCAATCGATTTGGACAGCGCCACCTCCTGCCAGAAACCAAAGAGGTAAATATATGAAGCCCAGAAGTTTTCGCCAGTATTGACGAGTTTTTGCAGACCCTGCTTCCGGGGCTCCAGAGTGTCGGAAATCGGCTGTCTCCAAAACATGGCAAAGCTGGTCACCATGAAATAGGTCCGGGCCTCCATGGGCGGATTGTCAACCTGTTTAAGATATTCCATGGCCAGCTTGCCGTACTTATATGCCTGGGAGGGGGAGCCGAGTTTAGACCAGAGCAGTCCGTAGCCGGAAAATATAAAGGAGGAGATAGAGCTGTTACCGTGTATCAGGGTTAGTTTGAACATCCTCAGGATGACAAAAGGTAACAGCAGCAGGCCCTGAAGATAGGTCGGCGCAACCAACTCCTTGAGCAGGCTCAGGACACTTAGCACATCGGCATTCTGGGTTCTGGGCATGGCCACCAGGTGATCGACATTCTTGCCCAGCTCCCTAATTTTCGTTGATGCCAGCTCGAGAAGAAGCTGCACCTGGTGGCATTTTCTCGGAATCCTCTCGTTGTACAGGCTCAAGGAATCAATGGCGATATCTATCGACTTATCCATTTGCCCGGCGCCGCCGTAATAGAGAATCAAAATATTATTGATCTCTACCTGTTCTTCCCTGGTGGAGCAGCGTTTCAGCAATTTATCCGCACTGGCTATCCCGTCTTCGGATCTTGCGGTTAGGAATTGACATTCGGTAATGCCTTGGTGAATTCCGAACATCAGGGAGTGATGGCTGGTCCAGGCATTGTCGTTGAGTAAGGCTGCGCCCATGGTGAAATATTCCAAAGCGGGCGCATAGGCGGTCGACTCTTGGGCTCTTCGTCCCGCGTCAAGGTTCAGCGCCGCCAGGGTCCGTTTTTCTTCTTCATCTTCTACCAGGGAAAGACTCTTGCTGTAGTGCTCCACAATGGAAAAACATCTGGTGCCCAGATCATGTTCGCGTATCGACTTGTGCAACAGTCGCGCAATCTTGAGGTGCGTGGCCTTCTTTTGATCCTCTTCAATGAGTGAATAGGCCGCCTGCTGCACCCTGTCGTGAAGAAACTTATCCACGGCCTCCGGGACTCTGTCATTTTTATCGGCCGATCCTTCATCCATAATTTTCAACTGCTGGTGACCGTTTCCCTGGGGAAGAAGCAATCCCTCTTCGACTGCCGGCCACAAATCTTTGGCAATGTCGGTGACCGGTTGTTCCGCGATGATGGCCAGGGTTTTCAGGTCGAAACTGTTGCCAATGCATGCGCCCAATCGGAGTAAGTTCTGGGTGACAGCGGGCAGAGCTCTCAGCTTCTTGACCATTAATTCAACAACATTGTCGGTTATCTCCCGGGACGTGATCTGCTCGACGTCCCATACCCAGCGATGTGGCCGCGGATCAAAAGTCAACAGGTTTTCATGGTGAAGGTTTTTGAGAAACTGAATGACAAAAAATGGATTGCCTCCGGTCTTATCCATGACCAGTCGGGACAAGGGGGTGATGGCGGCGATATCGGCGTGGACAGTATCTGAAATTAACTCGCTCAAATGATGTAAATCCAAAGGTTTCAAGGTCAGCTTGTTGACCCTGACCCCGGCCTGGCCGATCTCGTCCAGAGTAATAATAAAGGGGTGTGTATGATCAACTTCGTTGTCCCGATAAGCTCCCATCAACAATAGATATTCATTTCCTTCGGACAACATCAGGGTCTTGATCAAATTCAGGGTGGCAATGTCAGCCCACTGGAGATCATCCAGGAAAATAACCAGCGGGCTGTCTTTGCAAGTGAAAACACGCAAAAATTGCAGGAAAACCATATTGAACCGGTTCTGGTTCTCTTCGGTTCCGAGATTGGGAACCTTTAGCTGGGGGCCTATGATTTTTTCCACCGCTGGAATCACATCAATGATGACCTGGCCATTGGGGCCCAGGGCCGCGAGCAGCTTGTCTTTCCACGACACAAGTTCTTCCGGGCGACTCATGAGCAACTGTTTCAGCAGTCCCTGAAAAGCGCCGCTGATGGCCGAATATGGGATGTGGCGCTGAAACTGGTCAAATTTACCGGAAATGAAGAATCCATATTTTTCCACCAGGGGTTTGTGGATTTCGTTGACCAGGGCGGACTTGCCAATTCCGGAATAACCTGCAACCATCAACATCTCGGCACTACCGGCGGCGATGCGGTAAAAGCAATCTTCCAGAACGCCTGTTTCGACCGTACGTCCATAAAGTTTTTGTGGAATATGAAATTTTTCGGAAACGTCACATATCCCCAAGGTGAAATTTTCTACTTCTCCGGTCAGAGTGATCTGCTTCCGGCATTTTTCCAAATCCCAGATCAGTCCGGCCAGGCCGTGATAGCGGTCCTCTGCCTTTTTTGACATCAGCTTAAGAATGATATTTTCAATAACGAAGGGGATATCTGGCCGTTGCACCCTAATTGAAGGAGGGGTTTTAGCGATATGGCAATGCACCCAACCGATGGCGTCGTCGGCCTGGAAGGGATGTGCGCCCGTTAATATTTCGTAGAAAGTGATGCCCAGCGAATAGTAATCGGTTCTGTAATCGATTCCCCGATTCATCCTGCCGGTCTGTTCCGGCGACATATAGGGGAGGGTGCCTTCCAGAAGACCGGGACTCACTGCTTCCTGCTTCTGCCGTTGGAGAAAAGAGGCCAGACCGAAATCTATGGCCCTGAATTCAGATGTATTACTATTGAGAAGAAAATTATAGGGATTCACATCCTTGTGGATAATCCCGCAATCATGGATATTCCCTATGATCCTGGCCATTTTGACGGCAAAATCCAGGAAGGTTACAAGATCGATTTTGGTCGTTTTAATGGCTTCCGCCAAGGGCCTTCCATCGAACGCTTCGAGGATCAACGCCAAACCATTATGATATTTTTCCAGGGAATACACCTTGGAAACGCCGGCGATATCGAGCTTTTTGAGAACCTCATACTCATGCTTCAATCTGGCCAATTCGAACTGCGTGGGATATGGGGCGCTTGATAGTTTAATTACCACGGGAATATTGTCAGCCACCCTTACTCCCTGGTAAATTAGTGTCCTGTCGTTTTCAAAAATCTTTTCGTTGACTTGAAACCCGGCCATGGTTAGTGACATGTCTTCACTCTCTATTTACAGATGACTTTGTTTCTGCCAGTTCTTTTGGCCTCATATAGTGAATCGTCCACTCTTTTATTCAAGCTTTCAAAATCGTCATCGTGCAACAACTGAGTGACGCCAAAGCTACAAGTCATTTTTCCCACTTTATCGAAGTGATAGCCCTCAATTTTTTCTCTTAGTTTTTCTGAGGCCGCGCGGGTGGCCTCAAGTGTAGTTTCTGGAAACAGAATCATAAATTCCTCACCGCCCCATCTGGCGAGGACATCACATGCCCTGATGTGCTCCGAAATCAGCGTCACGATCTCACGCAGAGCCGAATCACCTGCCGCATGTCCGTGCCTGTCGTTGATCTCCTTAAAATAATCAATATCAAGCATGGCTAATGATACGGGGTGGTTATATCTTCTACATCGCTGGATTTCGGCTTCCAGTATAACATCAAACTTCATTCTATTATGTGCCCCGGTCAGGGCATCTCGGGTCGCATGGCGCTCCAGTTCTTTGTTGAGCCTTTCCAGTTCGCGATTTTTTTCTTGTAACTCCGCTGTACGCGCCTGCACCTCCTGCTCGAGAATGATCCGAAACGAGTCTATGGTGACAATTTCGGCATATGACCTGAGAGCCATGGTCATAGCCGTCCTGAACTTCCGGCTGGTTAGTTCGGTTTTTTCCTTGTAATCGTTGATGTCGTACTTGTATATCACGTCTTCTTCGGGGGCCGTGCCCGGTTGACCGGTGCGCAGGATGATTCGAATCAAATTGTTATGAAGATCTTCACGAATGAATTCGGCCACGTTCAAACCGGAGTCATCCTTTTCCATGACGATGTCGAGCAATATCAGGGACGCACCGGGGTTATCCCGGAGCAATTGCTTGGCTTCTTCGCCTGAATAGGCACTCAGAAATTCAAGTTTCTTGCCTTTATACTCGTAATCTTTTAAAACGAAGCGGGTAACCGCGTGCACCTCTTGTTCATCGTCGGCAATAATGACTTTGATTCTGTCTTCCGATACCTTTTCTTGGGGTTCACCCGATGTATCGGCCCGTTTAAAAGTCAGTATACTCATTTGAAGCTCCTCAAAATAAACTCTCTTCCACCCATCCAAGTCAGGGAACCAAAATCGCACGAAATTTAGGGACAGGACCAAAAGTAAGAAGCGGCAGAAATGTATCCGCAGATTTTGTAGATGAACGCAGATGGATGAGACCCACATGGTCCTGCGATCATTAGTTTTTTTGATCTGAGGACCTCGCGTAATCTGAGGATTAAATCACGCTCTGCCAAGGCAGTGTCCCAAATACCCAACAAAATCGTGGAACTCAGGTTAAGCTCCTCATACAACGTATTATATTTTGGCCCGAAGTCTTGGTCCGCCGTCAGGTCATCCTTATTAAATGCAAATTTAGGGCCAGGGGGTGTCTGGAAGAAACTGCTTTGATTTCAGCGCCTCAATAATTACAAAGAGATTAAAGAATCAATTTGTGGCAAATTCGCACAGACATCGTGTGCATATTAGCTAAGCGCAAAATGAATTACTCCCCGCCTTTCGGCCCAGTAACCCGGCCCAGCGGGGGAGGGCCCTAACCAAAGTCTTGCGACGTCATTTTGACCAAAATGGAGGACCATGTTTTTCAAGGCGTTCCGGACATCGGCTTCGGCGGGGTAAGGTGTTTCATTAATTTTGCAGTAGCCTCATGCTGTTGAAGGTTTTGTCAGTACCGAGGCACGAAATACACTCATGGAGGCATATAATATTAGGCGGGTTCAAGCATACAGGCTCTCATGGTCGTTGGGTCGACAATACCACAAATTAGAATGGTTGCACGGTCTATAACGCACAACGCTTCTTCAACTAAAGTCAAATCCGTTGTTCATGTCCAACTCTGATTGGTTCTGGTGCAAGAAGCCAATAACTTCGTGCATTTTATCAACTAAAGCATCTTCAGCGAAGTATTTAGCCTCTTCGAGTACCAACAAATAATCTCTTTTCGGCAGAATATGCACCAACTCCATCAGGTCAAATTCCGTCAGCATGGCTTTGAGCATAACGTGAACTTCATCTCGGGTGATGGTCAAGGTGAAGACTTTCTCACACAGTATCTTGGGGATGCTGTTGAATAGGTTAATAAACCTGTCCAGTTGTGGGGCCGAGGCATTAGAGAGAAAATGGGTAACGATGGTATCCAGAAGGGTTTCATATTTTTCATGCGTCTGATAATGGGGCACTGACAGCAGGTTCTTCTTGTCAAGTTTGTTGTCTATCAGCAGCTTGCTCATCTGGCTGGAGAAGTATCTGTAGTTCCTAAGAATAAATGTCATCCCCCATCCACAGGGGGTCGTCCAGCACGCGGCGTCGCCGATAAAAACAAGATTATCTTCAGCGAGCTGTTGCGACAATGCGCCGGAAGGGTACCATCCGTACTTCAACTCCTTGATTTTCAGCTCATGGAAATTGGCAGTCGTTGGTTCATCACGGATGATGGTCGTGTACTCTTTTTCCATCACTTCGCGAGAGATACGTTCCTGGCGCAGAAAGAAGACAAAAGAAAACGAAGTATTCTCATCCAGTATTTCGTATTCAAAAACAGGCCGGCCCTGGGCCATAGACGCGGAAGCATCGGCGTTGGTATCCCTGAAGGTCTGCCACATCATATAGTCGCCGACTTCCATGCCGTTCAAGCCGTTGGGATGTTCACCGATGCTGCCGAAAACGGACCACCAATAGTCGTGGTCGCGATGAATTTTGTATTTTTGCACGATCGGTGAATCGTAGCCGGAGGCGTCGATCAACAGTCTGGACCGAAAACTGCCCGCGGTCGTCTCTACATAGACAATTCCGTCTTTGACGGTGCTATCGACGTAAGCGCACTGGTTGATAACTTCGGAGCCGTTGTTTTTCAAGACCTCCAGCCAGTGGGGGAGGAGGGTCTTCTCATTGATGTAGGGATAGCGGTCAAATAATTCAGTTCTCCAGGAAACATTAGCGCCGTCGAAGGTTTCAGTCATGAATCGAGTAACGCCGTTGTAGGTATAGGGCATCACTTTTTCATCTACCACATCAAGAGGCACAAACCAGCTTTTGGTTGTCCTGCCTGTCACATTCTTGTCTACAAGCAATACCTTATGGTTGTATGAAAGTTCCGAACCGACGGCCAGCCCGGCAGGACCGCCACCAACGATAATCACGTCATAAAGGTCGGTTTTGCCCATCGGGTTCCTCTTTGGTTTTATCCAACGAATCCGGCTCAGATGAAATCAGCAATCAACAGATCTTTAGGGGGGGTACTGATGGCCATAGACATGGTAATGAGCAAGGAAGCGTTTTCCACATCTTTATTTCCGGCCAGCTTCATCATTTTCTGGGTCATCAGGTGAAGCCGTTGATAGGCCCCGTCCATGTTAAAATAAGGGTAAGTCTGGCCCTCCAGGAAGCCGTTTCTAAAACAAGCCCGCAATTTCCCTCGGACCTTTACCGGAATACCGTAGGATCGGCAAGTGATGGGCCGGTGCTCGTAGATAATGCATTCCTGGTTGTCGTTGAGCAACGGGCAATCTAATCGTTCGTTGGCCAGGTCCAGGGAGTATTTATCGGGATCGTCTGGATCAATGGTGATCTTCTTCTTTATCCGGGTTATCTCTTCATCGGAGCGCTTAGCCCGGATCAAGGCCAGTCGTTGTTCTTCAGGAGGCAATTGACTGAAATGATCGGCTATGTTTATGGCTTCAACGATAAACACCCCAAATACAGCCCGGCAGCAGTCAGTGCAATGGGCCCGGCAGGTCACAAACTCTGGATAGTCTCCAGAAACCTTGGCAAAAGCTGAGTCGGCCTGGGCGGTCAACTCGCGATATTCATCCCAAATTTGATTGATTTCATTTTCCACGATGCGACTCTAGTTCCTCTTTGAATTGGGGGTGGACGTCAAAGCCGAGCTTGATGGCCCGGTCGCAATGTTCAATGGCTTTTTGATAATCACCGTTGTAATAGTAGGCCGCGGCCAGGTTGTTGTGCCCCAGACCGAATTCGGGCGCCAACTCGACCAAATTAAGGCCCGTTTGAATGGCCTTGGTCAGGTCTCCCTTCTGCATATAGGCATTGGCCAGGTTATTCCAGGCTTGAACAATCCGATCATTAAGGGTCAAAGCCTTTTTCAAGGCGCCGATGGCTTCATCGGTTCTGGCCAGTTCCAAATAGGCAAAACCAAGGTTGGCATAGCCTCGGGCGTAACGAGGTTCGATTTCCACGGCCCGCAGGTTGGCCTGGACTACCTTTTCCAACTCGCCTAGCTTGAAATAAATAAACCCCAGGTTGACGTAAGCTTCAAACATCCGCTGGCTGTTGTCTATGGCGTTACTAAAGGCGTCAATGGCCTCGTCAAACTTGCCTTCTTGCATTAAAGTGACGCCGATGTTATAGTAGGCATTGGCGCATTGAGGCTCTTCTCTAAGCAGTTTCTTCTGTTCGGCAATAAAATCTTCAGAGTCTTGTGGTACCTTCATGGGTCCCTCACGAGTTGCTCAATTGAAAAAAGAAGCCGCCGGCATAACCGGCGACTCCTTTTGTGTCTAACTTACATGGGTGACCGCCTTGGACATCGATCATTCGTCGTTGGTGATACCCCTGCCTTTTAATCCGTACATCGTGGTACTGCCGGTGGAGAAGAAGATCAGCACGCCTTCATTGACCAATTCGGTCGACGCCTTTTTGATGTCCCTTTGTTTGGCGTCGGGAATGGTCTTCTGCACCTCATGAACCATATCATTAAAGTAGAACTTGCTTTTCTTGTATCCTTCAGCAAATTCCAAGATGATCTTTTTCAGATCAGCGGTTGTAGCCATACGACTGCTCCTTTACAGATCCGCGGAAATTATTCGATTCCGCCCGCCTGCCGTGACGCTTCCCAGGCTGCTTCGGTAAACTTAAATTGGGTCGACGTTCTAAAGGTATCGTAGGAGAGCCGGTAGTCATCGATACACTTTTCACTGAATTCGATCCCGGTTTTCTCAAAGAATTTTTCCCAGCCGATTCTCTCAGCCCAGTCGCCAAGTCGTTCATACATATTGGCGTCTTTAGCATAGACTTCGATGATCTTGGCCACAGACTTGCAAACCTGTTCAAATCTGGGGAATTCATTGGGTAGCCAGGGAATGACAACCTTGGAGAACTTAGGTTCACTGATTCTGTTGGATATTTTGCCGCCAACCAGAATGGTCACGCCATCGCCTTCGGCATCGGCCAAAGGCAGACATTGACACATGGTGTAGCAGTTACCGCAGAACATACACTTTTCATTCTTGATCTTGACCGTCTTCTTGCCCGATTCGGTCTTCGCCGGAGAAACGGCGCCGGTGGGGCAAGCGGAGATGGCCAGGGGGATTTCGCACAGGTTCTGCAGAACCTCGTTATCGACAACTGGTGGTTTCCGGTGATAACCCAGCAGGGCGATGTCGGAGCAATGGACCGCGCCGCACATGTTCAAGCAGCAGGCCATGGACACCCGGACCTTAGCCGGCAGGGTCATGGTTTTGAAGTAGTCAAACAGGTAATCCATCACGGCCTTGACCATACCGGAGGCGTCGGTCGCCGGGGTGTGGCAGTGGATGAAACCCTGAGTATGAACGATATTGGTTACGCCGAAGCCCGTCCCGCCAACTGGGAACTTAAAGGAACCGGCGGGAAATTTGCGGCTTTCCAGGTCAGCTACCAGCGCATCTACTTTGGAAGCATCATCGACCATGAATTCAATGTTGTTCCGGGTGGTGAAACGAACTTTCCCGTCGCAATGCTTGTCGGCGATATCGCAGATTTCCCGAACGTGTTCCACACTCATGAACCGGGCGCCGCCAACGCGGACGGTGAAGCACTTTTCGCCGGATTCGGAGACATGGACATGGACGCCGGGCTTAATGATTTCGTGATACAGCCACTTGCCATAGTTTCTTTTGATTACTTCTGGAAAGTACTGATAAAAGTGACGCGGCCCAATATCCGTAATGCGGTTTTCCATTGGCTTGTCTGGATTGTAAAGGCCGAGTTTCTCTAAAGACATTGACATTGGTACGCCTCCTATCTCTTATGTCTGGACCTGTATTCTTCAATCGTTCTTGTCCATCCGCCGGGTACTTCTTCTTCTTTCCAGAAGATGTACGGGTTAGACCGCGGTTCTTTAACCATTTGTGGGATCGCAGTGATACCGAGGGATTCGATGAAGGTGGGGATG
>JADFXK010000109.1:0-10548 GCA_015233625.1 Deltaproteobacteria bacterium
TCTTGAAGCTCTGGCCAATCCGGAAGCTGATGCCATTGCCTTAAGAACGGAACTGGATACCAAAATTGAGCGATTGACGGATGACTTCGCCTTTGTGGCCTCCTGCAATGTCGGCGGGGAGTTTATGGATCCCAAAAAGATCGAGCGACTCGAATCGATTGCGACCATTACCTGGCAGCGTCATTTCGACGATCGGCTCGGGCTTTCCCATGAGGAACTGCTTCGTTTCGATAAAACACCTCCCCGACCTCTTCCGGCCACGGAACAGATTCTGGCTGACAAGAAGGAACACCTTATCCGGCGGCCAAAGGAGAATCCACTTCCCTATGATCCGGACCGCTACGGTTTTAAAATCAAGGTTCCCAAGCACCTTTACAAGCAACGAGGTACCCTGACCGAAGAGGAAAGATTCAAAATTAACGAACACACTATATACAGTATTATCATGCTGGATCAGTTGCCATTTCCAAAACAACTGGCCAGGGTGTCTGAAATTGCCGGCGCACATCACGAGACTATGATCGGAACCGGCTACCCGCGCAAGCTGGATCGCGAAGGGATGTCCTTGCAGGCCCGCATCTTGGCCATAGCCGATATCTTTGAGGCCCTGACCGCGTGTGATCGACCCTACAAGAAGGCCAAGACCCTGAAGGAAGCACTCAAGATTATGAGCTTCATGCGTAACGACCAGCACATCGATGCCGACCTGTTCGACCTGTTCCTGACCAGCGGGGCCTATCGATTATACGGAGAAAAGTATCTGCCGGCGGCCCAGCTTGAACCGGTGGATATAAACCAGTTCATGAGCAAAAAGTTGGAGGCGGTGTTGACTCCGGCCTGACGAATATCCACCCCAACTAATCTGACAGATTGATGGGATCTAAGATACGGGCGATATCAAACCCCCAAACGGTTTAAACATATTTCGAGAAAACAGTGTTACGTGGAGGAATTAATTATGGATAACAATCATATGAGTGACCGTCTGGCCCTCGATGTATTGGAACAATTGCCGACTCCGGTAATGGCCGTAGATTCGGACTTGAAGATTATCTTTATGAACGCGGCGGGCCGAGGATTGCTCGGGATGTCTATGGCCGAAATAGATGGGCATAAATGCGCCGATCTGATGAACTCCAAGCACTGCGGAACGCCGGAATGCCGGATGAAACAAGCTATGGAAAAAGACGCTCTGTGCACGGCCCGCAATGAAGTGAATATCGACGGCAAAGTTATTCCGATTGAGTATTCGGCCGCGCCGCTTAAAGATGATCAGGGCAATATAATCGGCGGTCTGGAATACGTATTGGACATCACCGAGCGGGTTCGCCATGAAAACAAGCTGATGGAGCAGAGTCGGACTATTAGGGAAATCTCGACGCCGGCCATCAAGCTTTGGGATAGAATCGTCGTGCTCCCCGTGGTCGGCGTGGTGGACTCCATGCGCGCCTGGCAAATGATGGAGACCATGCTGGCCAAGATAACCGAAACTTCCTCCAAAGTGATCATCATGGATATCCAAGGAGTGGCGGCTGTGGATACGGCTGTGGCCAATCACCTGATTAGAATCACCAAGGCCACCAAACTCATGGGGTGCAAATGCATCATTTCCGGGATATCTTCAGCCGTAGCCCAAACGCTCGTCCAATTGGGCATTGATCTCGGTGAAGTGGTCACCCACTCAACCCTTCAAGATGCCCTGACCGAGGCCCTGGCCATGCTCAACCAGGTAATTACCAAAATGAAATGATCCCCGCCGGCTTTAGATATTTATACCTTTAACGGTCATAATTGCCCCTTTTAGAATTGACATGGTTCCTGGTTATTGGTGCTGCTTGTTGTCGGTTGTCTTCATCGATTACCCGGCACCCGGCAACAGGTGCTCTCGGATGCATCAATATAGCCGTGTCAATCATCTTGTACATCTGCCTTGCCTATAAGTCTGGAGACATTGATCATGGAATACGGACTGTCTCTTGCTGCGTCTGCCATGCATGTCCTCAACGGCAACCTTATCGTTACAGTCAACGGTGAGCTCGACGATGACTCCGCAAAACAGCTTCAGAGAGATATTCTAAGCAAAACAGAAGTTACTTCGGTCAAAGGGGTGCTCATCGATGTTTCTTCCGTCCGCTTCATGGATTCGTTTACATTTTCGCTCCTGGCCGATACAGCCAGAATGGTTTCCCTGTTGGGGGCCAGACCGGTCTTTGTAGGTTTTAAGGCGGGAGTCGCGTCGGCCCTGGTTGATCTGGAAGTTAACCTGGATAGTATCTCCACCGCCTTGACGATGGAAGACGGCGTAGAACTACTGAATTCTTATAAGCCTCGATGGATCCGGTTAGATGACATCGGAGTAAATGGCATCGGAGTAGATGAGGCCGAAGCAGACCTCGGGGACGCCGAGGAAAATGACGCGCAAGATGACGCCGAGGTGGAAGAGGAGGGAGCCGATCATGGTGACGCAGAGGGGAATGACCAACAGGATGACAGATGAGGTTATAAGCGGGGTCTCTGAAGTGATTCGTGTCGAACTTGATGACACTTCGGACGCGGCCTTGGCGGTCTACTCCACCAGACGATTGACGGCCGCGATGGGGTTTAGTGTAACCAATCAATACCTGGTTGCCGCCGCCGTATCCGAACTGGCCACGAATATTGTTAGATATGCCGGTAAAGGGGTGATAACCATTAAGACGGTCCACCACGCCGACCTGGAGGGGGTTGAGGTCGAGGCCGTGGATGAGGGGCCGGGTATCACTGACATTGATCAGGCCATGCAGGAACATTTCAGCAGCGGCAACAGCCTCGGCCTGGGCCTGCCCAGCGTCAGAAGAATAATGGACGAATTTAATATAGATTCCAAACCGGGCCAGGGGACAACCATCATCGCCCGGAAGTGGAGATAAGATAAAATGCCCCGAGTTGACTGCGGACTGGTGAAACGCGGCCTGACCGGCCTGGAAGAGGAGTGTGGTGATGCAGGCCTGATCAGAGTGGACGGCGAAGATTGCTTTTTGGCCCTGATCGACGGTTTGGGGCACGGCCGGGAGGCCCACAATGCCGCGGTTGTAGCCGCGGACTTCATCCTCGAAGACCACCATCGAAACCTGATCGAGATGATGACTGGCTTGCATTCACGTCTAAAAGGGACCAGAGGAGCTGTCGCCACTCTATGTCGCCTCAACATACCTGGAGGCGAGTTACACTATGTCGGCGTCGGGAACATAACTACCAGAGTTTTCGGGGCCAAGAATTATAGCTTCGTTTCCAGGGACGGCATTATCGGTTACATGATGTCCTCCCCAAAATTGCGGATAGAAAAACTGTCCCCTGGGGATATTTTGATATTGACTTCGGACGGGCTGAAGGAGCACTTCGATCCGGACGAGTTTCCCGGCCTCCTGTGCGGCTCCGCCCAAGAAATCGCGGCTAATATGATGGCGAACTTAGGCAAGGCGAACGACGACGCCTCCTGCATCGTTTTGAGGTACGTGAGATGATTCGGCTTGGAGCGCTGTCGATAAATACCCCAGAGGCTTTTGTCGAAGCCAGGCAGAAAATGGCTCGACTGGCTTATTCCCTGGGCTACTCTGAAATCCATGTATCACGGCAGGTCACGGTCTTTTCAGAGCTTCTTCGCCTCGGTCGCGGTATCCCGGCCGGGGTCAGCGTCAACATTGGGATCAAGAATAATAACGGCCGCCAGGGTCTGTCCCTGGAGTTCGTCTTTGGAAAACAATTGTCATCATCTCCAGACGGGAACACATTTTTTGATGCCTTCGAGGTCAGCCACACCGCCGAGGGTAGTACGGTCATTTCCGCTTTCCGCTACTTTATAGATCACAGTTTTAACCCCCATGTTTCCCTTATAGAATCCCTCAGGCAAATGTTGAGCTTGCCGTCCAGAGCTGAATTACTTAAGAATCTTCAACTAACCAATAAAGAACTTAAAGACTCGGCGGAACAAATTAAGCAGGCCAAGGAAGCCGCCGAGGAAGCCTCCCTGTCTCTTCAGTCTCGAGTTAACGAGCTGGCCGAAGCCCGTCACGCGATGCTAAATATTATGGAAGACTTGGGGGAGGCCAACCGAGAACTTGAGACCGCCCATAGGCAGATACTGGACAGCATTCGATATGCCAGCCGCATCCAGCGAGCGGTTCTTCCGAGCGAGAGCATTGCCCAGAGAGTCTTTCCCCAATACATGGTTATCTGGGAGCCGCGCGATGTGGTGGGAGGCGACATCTATTGGTGCCGGACCTGGGGTGACGGTCATCTATTGATCCTTGGTGATTGTACCGGACATGGGGTGCCCGGCGCCTTCATGACTCTTATTGCCAACGGAGCCTTAGATCAGGCCATGCAAAAGGCGGAGCCGGGCGATCCGGCGGACCTGATCGGACACATGCACCGACTCATGCAAACCTGGCTGGGACAGGACACAGACTCAGGCGATTCCGATGACGGGATAGAAGTGGGCGCATGTTACCTCCAGCCCGGTAGAGGGCAGATTGTTTTTTCCGGGGCCAGATTCTCTCTGTTCTGGTTAGACCGAGATGGGGAAGTGGTGGAGGAGACCGGGGATAAAAAAGGGATTGGCTATCGCGCCGTCCCCCAAGGGGCGACCTTCACTAACAAGTTGATTGAAGTTAAGCCGGGACGCCGTTTCTTTCTGACTACGGACGGGATAATAGATCAAATCGGGGGAGCCAAACGCCGGGGGTTCGGAAAGAAGCGATTCGCCAGGCTGATCACCAACCTGACCGATGTGCCGTTACCCGAGCAAGGAAAATACTTCCTTGACGCGCTGATCAAATATCAGGGCGGGGAAAAGCGTCGCGATGATGTGTCTATCATTGGATTTAGTTTTGACCGGACCTATTAGATAATGTATTCAAATAGGCTGCACCGATCACGACTCAACATCGATCACGAGTAGACAAAGGAGACCGCAATGTTCAAAGAAGAGAGAGATGAATCCATGTTTGATTGGGGCATGATTGGAGATATTCGGGAAGGACGTCCGAATCTCGGAACCACCATGGATGTGGCGGTTTACAGATTAATGCAATTTACCTTACGGGATGTTATCATAAAAACATTCGATACGGAAACTGCAGATAGAATGTTCTTTGAAGCCGGTGAGTCGGCGGGCCGGGAATTGTATAAAGCCATGATCTCCAAAGGAATCAGCTTCAATGAATTTATCAAGGAACTCCAGGATATCCTTGAAAAACTTAAGATTGGAATTCTGAGAGTAGAAAAAGCTGATATGGCCAATATGAACTTCATCGTTACCGTGGCGGAAGACCTGGATTGTTCGGGCCTGCCGGTTTGTGATGAAACCATTTGCACGTACGACGAGGGATTCATCAGTGGACTGCTCTATGAATTCAGTGGAACCAATTTTGAGGTAAAGGAAGTTGATTGCTGGTGCTCAGGCGACAGAGTGTGTCGGTTTGAAGTGAAGCCCGCGGTATAGGGAATAGATATGCTTAGCGTCAATGAATCGGATGTAGATAAGATAACTGAAGTATTTTATAAGATTCTGAAAGGCAAGATGCCTGACCCTATCAGTCTGCCCGAAGATTACCCCGATAATGAAATCAAGCAAGCTGTTGGATACATAAATAAATTCATTGCTGAGTATAACAGCGTCACGGGGGTCATGTTTGCCCTGTCGAGAGGTGAACTGGATCTTAAAGCACCCAAAGGCAGCATGCCGATCCTGCAATCGCTTAAGAACTTGCACGCGAGTTTAAAGCATTTGACATGGACGACGCAGCAAATCGCCAAGGGTGACTTTGGGCAACGGGTGAGTTTCATGGGTGAGTTTGCTGAGGCTTTCAACAACATGACGCTTCAACTCAAGAACGCTTCCATAGAACGGCAGAAAGCCAATGAGATACTCAAAAAACAGGTGGACGAACTGGCCGAAGCCCGCCACGCGATGCTAAATATTATGGAAGACTTGGGTGAAGCCAACAGAGAACTTGAGACCGCCCATAGGCAGATATTAGACAGCATTCGATATGCCAGCCGCATCCAGCGGGCGGTTCTACCGAGCGAGAGCATCGCCCAGAGAGTCTTTCCCCAATACATGGTCATCTGGGAGCCGCGCGACGTGGTGGGAGGAGACATCTATTGGTGCCGGACGTGGGGTGAAGGTCATCTGTTGATTCTGGGGGACTGTACAGGACATGGGGTGCCTGGGGCGTTCATGACTCTCATTGCCAACGGAGCTTTGGATCAGGCCATGCAAAAGGCGGAACCGGACGATCCGGCGGATCTGATCGGTCACATGCACCGTCTCATGCAAACCTGGCTGGGGCAGGATACAGACTCAGGCGATTCCGATGACGGGATAGAAGTGGGCGCGTGTTTCCTCCAGCCGGATAAAGGACAGATTATTTTTTCCGGCGCCAGATTCTCGTTGTTCTATTTCGACCGGGATGGAGAAGTAGTGGAGGTGACCGGGGATAAGAAAGGGATTGGATATCGGGCCGTCCCCCATGTTGCCACCTTCACTAACAAGTTGATTGAAGTCGCGCCCGGCCGCCGCTTTTTTCTGACTACGGATGGGATAATAGATCAAATTGGGGGAGCCAAACGCCGGGGTTTCGGAAAGAAGCGATTCGCCAGGCTGATCACCAAACTGGCCGATGTGCCGTTACCAGAACAAGGAAAATATTTCATCGAGAAGCTGACCAAATATCAGGGCGAGGAAAAACGTCGAGATGATGTGTCCATCATCGGATTTAGTTTCGACCGGATATGACGGTGTTGGAAAGTGTACTAAAACAGGCTGCGCCGAACATAAACGACATTCGCTGAATTGACCGCAAGATATAGGTGCGTGTTGTCAGACGCAAATATCCCACGGCGGTGCCGGTTTACCGAAATAGAGGCTGCGTATATGGAAAAAAAGTATTTGCGGATTCTCATCGTCACGCTCTTTTTGTTTCTTGGTGGATTGTTAGGCTTAAAAACAGCTTCGGCCGACCACCCGGATGACCATGTGAAAGCTGAATTGACAGAAGAAGAAAAAGCTTTCCTGGCGGGTAAAGAATTCCGCCTGGGCGTGGATGCGGAACGAGCGCCCTTCGAGTTCTTCGACGAAAAAGGGACCTACTCCGGTATCACCGCCGAGTTTGTGGACCTTGTCGCCAAACACCTGGGCGTGGCCCTGGTCCCGCAAAAAGGCCTGAAATGGACCGAGGCCATCGAAAAGACCAAGGTCGGCCAAATAGACGTTATCCCCAAGATGACGCCGACTGAAGAACGAAAAAAATATCTGATTTTCACCCGACCCTACATTACCTTCCCATCCGTCATAGTTATGCGTAAAGGTCATTCCGCCTCCGGACTCGACGACCTCAAAGGACTTAAAGTGGGAGTTGTCAAGGGGCTGGTTATTGAGGCCAACCTGAAGCGCGATCGCCCCGACTTGCCGCTAATCCCCATGCCCGACCTGGAGACCGCGCTGCGCGAACTTTCCGCTGGTAAATTCGACGCGTTTATCGACAATCTGGGCCCGGTCACCTACACTATCGACAAAGTTGGGCTGGCCAATTTGAGGATTGCTGGTGAGACTCCCTATACCCATGATCTGGCCATGGGCGTCAGAAAAGACTGGCCCTTATTGGCCTCCGCCCTGGACAAGGCCTTAGCCGGCATAACCGAGCAGGAAAAGGCAGAGATAAAGCAACGTTGGTTGGCCATTCAGTATACCAGCAGTATCAACTGGATGGTCGTCGGCCCCATAGGAATCGCCCTGCTGGCTATAACCACCTTCGTCTTGATTTGGAATCGCCGCCTGGGCCGGGCCATTCGGGAACGTAAAGCCGCGGAGAAAGAACTGACCCGGCTCTTGGAGGAAACCAAACAACAGGCGAAGATACTGAAGTACCAGCAGGAAAAGTTGCAGGAGACCGAAGCCTGGTTTCGCGGCATCATCGAGTCGGCCCCCGATGGAATTTTGGTAACCAATAGCAGTGGAGTAATTATCCTCTCCAACGCCATGGTCGACCAGATGTTCGGTTATCAGCCCGGCGACCTGCTGAACAAGAACGTCGATATCCTGGTTCCGGAGGACGTCCGCGCCGAGCATGCGCTTAAGCGGGAAAGCTTCATGCAGACCTTAACGGGTCGAGAGATGGGCAGCGGCCTCAACCTGCGTGGCGTGCGCCAGGACGGCTCGGAGTATCCGGTGGAAATCGGGCTGTCAAAATTACCCGCCTCCGGCACCCGCGGCACTTGTGTCTGCGTGTCTATTCGCGATATCACTGAACGAAAAGCGGCTGAACTGGCCCTGGCCAAAAGCCGGGAAAGACTCCAGGGCATCCTTGACACCAGCCCCATCGCCGTGGCCGTCTTCGTGGATGGGGTGATCCGGTTTGCTAACCCACACTTCACGGATTTACTGGGCCCACGAGTTGGAGATCCGGCTCCGCCGCTGTGTGCCGATGCTGCCGGTCGGGACGTGCTCGTTGAGCTTCTCCGACAGCAAGAAATAGTTTCCGATTTTGATGTCCAGATGTTCGGAACTGACCAAAAGATACACAATTTTATGGCCACCTATCTTCGGACCGAATATGAGGGCGAGAAGGGCACGCTGGCCTGGTTGGTAGACATAACCAAGATTAAAACCATTGAGAAGGCCTTGACCGAGGCTGAAGAACGCAGCCGGTTACTGCTCGAGTCGGCCGGAGAAGGCATTTTCGGCGTCAATACGCGGGGTCAAATCACTTTTGCCAATCCTGCGGCTCTGCGCATGTGGGGATACGGAGAGGAAGAGCTGTTAGGAAAGAAAATTGAGCCCATCATTTACCGTTCATCACTGGATACTCCTCCCACCCCGGCGGACGACGTCCACATGTCAGCTTCTTACACGGGGGGTGAAACCCGACGGTCTGTCGATGACATCTGGTGGTGTAAAGATGGTCATAGTTTCTACGTTGATTACTCCAGTACGCCGATTTATAAGGAGAATATTTTGGTGGGGGCAGTGGTCACGTTCGGTGACGTCACTGAACGAAAAAAGGTGGAAAAGGAACTCGAGCAGTACGTTAAGGACCTCGAACGATTCAACCGGTTGGTGGTGGGCCGAGAAATAAGAATGCTTCATCTTAAACAAGAAATCAACGAGTTGAGAAGACAAGCCGGCCAAAGCGCCAAATACATCGTCCCGGCAGAGGTCGGCCTCAATGAGGGGATTAAACCGTTCAAGGAAGATAGAGAAGAACCGACGTTTGAATGGGCCATGCTCGGAGATATCACCAAAGGTCGCCCCAACCTTGGTTCTTCCATGGATGTCGCCCTGTACAGACTATTACAGTTTACCTTACGAGATGTAATTATTGCAAAATTCGACTCCGAAACTGCCGACAATATATATTTTGAGGCCGGTGAACTGGCTGGCAGAGAGCTATATCGGGCAATGATGGTCAAGGCTAAGGATTTTGACGAATTTATAAAGGAAGTGCAGGAGCTTTTTGGAAATTTGAAGCTGGGTATCCTGAAGATGGAACAAGCGGAATTGGAGACGATGAATTTTGTTCTCACCCTGGCCGAAGATCTGGGTTGTTCCGGGCTGCCGATTTCTAATGAGACCATATGTACTTATGATGAAGGATTCATCAGCGGGCTCCTCCTGGAGCACACCGGATCTCGCTTTAATGTTAAGGAAATCGACTGCTGGTGTTCCGGCGACAGACTCTGCCGATTTGAAGCCAAGCCAGTCGCCTGAGGTTCGCCGTCCCGGTTACCAACCATCGGATTATCAGCCAGCTTACCTGCAGGTCAGGTTAATTCCCTTAGTATCTGGTTCTCTTGACCGCCGGGGGCAGGCTGAGTCGTGCGGGTGCCGACATAGATCGGGTTGATCTCAGATCATGACCACCGGTTGGCCCACCTTGATCGTTTGGGTCATTGCCCGCTCCCACCAGCGTGTTGAGGGTTTGGACAAAATCATTCAGATGCGCCGCCTGGCTGTTCAACTCTTCGGCGGCCGACGCGGACTGCTGGGCCGAAGCGGCATTTTGCTGCACGACCTTGTCCATCTCGACGATTCCTCTGCTGATCTGATCGATTCCCTTGGCTTGTTCATTCGAGGCTGTGACAATTTCGTGCATCAACCGGCCCACCTGCGCATTATGCTCAACAACGGCTTCAAATTCCACACCCGTCTTGCCGGCCCAGACAGCGCCCTGTTGAATATTTTTGACCGTTTGTTCGATCAATTCATTGGTATTCCGGGTGGCCTCGGCGGCTTTCAGAGCCAATCGACGCACCTCATCCGCGACCACGGCAAAACCGGCTCCGGCTTCTCCGGCCCGCGCCGCTTCCACGGCTGCGTTTAAGGCCAACATATTAGTTTGGAAAGCAATCTCATCTATGGTCTTGATGATGGCTTTGATCCCCTCTCCGCTGGATCGAATGGCCTCCATGGCTTTCAAGGTCTCTAGGGCCGCTTCATGGGCCTGTTCCAGGGCTTTGGCCGCCTCCCCCCGGGTTCGGTCGGCCAGGTTAGCATTTTCTGAGTTCTGC
>JADFXK010000109.1:10641-11077 GCA_015233625.1 Deltaproteobacteria bacterium
TACTTCATTGGCAGCCACCGCCACCTGCTCGGAGGATTGATGCAGTCCTACGACGACGGAAAGAATGGGCCGGGAAATGCTTCTCGCAAACCACCACACTAGGAAAATAACCACCAACAAAAAACTGCCGCCGACACTTAATATCTTATCCCGGATGGAATAGGCGGAGGACATAAGTTCGGTCATGTTTTGGGTTGCGAGCACGCACCAACCGGTCAGAGGCACCGGTGCGAAAGCACCCAGCTTTTCAATGCCTTCAAAGAAGTAAGTCTCTGCTCCATCGCGGCCGGCCAGGATACCGGTCGTAATCTGTTCCATGCCTTTAAGATCTTTGATGTTCACCTTAAGGACGAGATCAGCCCTGGGGTGGGAGATAACAGTTCCGGTTTGGTCAACTATGCAGGCGTATCCGGTTTGTCCACTCTTGATCTTAAGT
>JADFXK010000010.1 GCA_015233625.1 Deltaproteobacteria bacterium
ACTACATCTCTGCCGAGGATGTTTACGAAAGGAAAACGTTTTGAGCGTGGATCAAATAGGAAAACCGATAGATCAATATTGCCTGCCGCGAGTCATCGATTGCCACACCCATGCCTGGATGAATGAAGACCTGAGCTTGCTCCGTGACAGGTTAATGCTAATGGATCAGCCCTTACCCGATAAGCACCCCCTTAAATGGAACCTCTATCATCAGGGCACGCCTCAGTGCCTGCTGGAGCATGAAAAAGCGGCTGGGATCGCCCGGTTTGTGCTTCTGGCCATTTCGGCTAAACCGGAGAGGTGTAGAGAGCTTAATTTCTGGGTGGCTGGCCTGGCCAGGGCCTATCCGGAGGTTATTCCTTTTGCCGCTTTGCATCCTGGGGCCGATTCGATTAAAGACGAACTTGACCTGATCATCAAATTGGGCCTGAAAGGGGTGAAGCTTCACTCTATGGTCCAAAGATTCGCGTTGCTGGCCCCCAAGACTCTGGCGCTGTTTGCGGCCTTGGAGGAGGCCCGGCTACCGGTCATGCTCGATACCCTGTCCATTACTAAGATGTTTAACTATAAACCCCATCTCAAACCCATCCTGGGCCAGTTTGTCGAGTTTGGGACGGAACCGATCGCGACGGCCGAAGTGGCCCGGCGCTTCCCCAAACTGACGATTATTGCTGCCCATATGGGCGCCCTGTTCGCCTGGGAGGATCTGGCTCCTTTGATGGATCTGGACAATGTCTATTTCGACTTGTCGTACACCTATCATATCCTACCGCGGAACGAGGTCATGGACATTATCCGGAGAAAAGGAGTCAGCCACATCCTTTTCGGCACGGACAGCCCCTGGAAGCCCGCGGGCGAAACCCTGGGCTGGTTCTTTTCCTTGCCGTTAGCCCCGGAGGAACAGGAGGCCATCGCCTGGAAGAACGCCGAGCGGCTGTTGAATATTTAATTCGCAAGAATTTGAAAAAGAATCATGCCCCGCCAGATAGTCCATAACCCGACCTAAGGAAGGAAATAAGTTGAGCATCCTCGGTATTGTGGTGGCCTTGGAGAGCGAGGCCGGTTGCTTGCCCTGGTGGCGAACATCGGGCGGAAAAGATCTCGGCTTACCCGAAGGAGTCCGGCTGAAGCTTTCGGGAATCGGGGCGGACCTGGCCGGATCGGCGGCCCTGGCTCAGGTGTCTGACGGAGTCGGCGCCCTGCTCAGCCTGGGCACGGCCGCGGGCCTCCACCCGGAACTGGCTCCCGGCGGGGTGGTCCTGCCCCAGACGATTCTGACCTGCACCGGGGCGACTTTTACCACTGATCCGGACTGGCGGGACCGCGTCCAGGTCAGGTTGCAAGATCAGATGCCAGTCCATCCCGGACCTTTGATCCAGAGCCCCTCCGTCCTGACCGGTCCGGCTGATAAATCGACCCTATCCCGGACTTCCGGCGCCGCAGCCGCAGACATGGAAAGCGCCGCGGTGGCAGCCGTAGCCGCAGAACACCACCTGCCCTTCCTGGCCATACGGGTTATTACCGACCCAGTCGACGCGGCTGTCCCGGTTTCGGCCTTAGCCGCGGTGGATCAGTTCGGCCGGGTCCAACCCTGGGCCCTCATCCGCAGCCTGGCCAAGCACCCCCAAGATATCCTTCCCCTGATTCGTCTCGGCCGCCATTTTCAGGCCGCCCAGTCCACCCTGACAGCCATCGCCCGCCTCGTCGGCCCCACATTCCTGGCTCCCTGATTGGGATAGAGCGGCTTATCCCCCAGTGGCCGGATTCAACCAATCTTGGAGCACGGGTGGGATAGTTAGGGAGGTCTGATGGTGGCGAATGATGTCCAGGATGGGTTTGTTGCCGATGTCTTCGATAAAAGCCGCGTCCAGATCTTCGCTGGATCGGACTTCCTGATTCAAAGAATTTAGATAAACACCGATGACATGGAGACCCCGACGGTCCAGGGCCTCCAGCGAAAGCAGGGTATGGTTTATGGTCCCCAGGCGGTTGCGGCCGACCAGGATGACCCCGACTTCGGCCGAGATGGTGGGCAACCAGCTTAGCCACGTCTCGCCGCCGCCCAGCGGCACCAGCAATCCCCCGGCCCCTTCCAACACCACCAGATCATATTGCTGGGTCAAATTCAATAAGCGTTGGTTGATCCTGGCCCAGTCGATGGTGACGCCTTCCATCACCGCCGCGATCCCCGGGGCCACCGGTTCCTGAAACCGGTAGACGTTGATCTCATCTAGGGCCTGCCGTCCGCCGGCCGCTTGCCCCAAAGCCAGACCATCCTCGGGAAGCATCCCCCCATCGATTACGGGACATCCGGACTCCAACGGCTTGAACGCCGCCACCCGGATTCCAGCTTTGTCCAGAGCCCTAATCAACAGACAACTCACATAGGTCTTGCCTACTTCGGTATCTGTACCCATCATTGCCAATATCTTGGCCATTCACACCTCTTCGGGTTTGTCGTCAGCCCAGCTCCCGCTCTATACATGGTATTCTGTATGGGCGTTTTCCCTCCCCAGGGCGTTGCCGCTGGGCTAACCCAGTTCGCCCCGTTGGGGCTTGTTTGGAATTATCTATATTTCTTAATATTTCGTTCTGTTGCCCTGACACCAGCCGACAAATTTAAGCCATAAATAATCTGCGTTCATCTGTGTAATCTGCGGATAGTCTTTTAACGCCCGTTGTCAATCCTCAGTCAAGCCGGCAGTCGGCCAACAGATCGACCATTTTTTCGATGATCAGGGGGTCATGCTCAGAACTCAGGGAAATTCGCAGCCGGGAGGTGCCGGGTGGGACGGTCGGAGGCCGGATGGCCACCACCAGGAAGCCGTGGGCCTTGAGATAGGTCATCAGTTCCATGGCCTTGGCGGCCGGACCGACGGGATAACAGACGATCTGGGTGGCAGCCGTGATGGCCATACCCCGGGCCTGGAAGCATTCATTGAGGAAGGCCACGTTGCGCCACAGTCTGGCCCGTCTATCCTCATCGGTGCTGACGATCTTGACCGCGGCCAGGCAGGCTTCGGCCAGGGCGGGCGGCAGGGAGGTGGAATAGATGAATGACCGGCAGGTGTTGATGAGCAGGTCGATGATGGGTTGCTCCGCGGCCACATAGGACCCGAACACGCCGAAAGCCTTGCTGAAAGTCCCGAAAGCGATGACATGGGGCAGCCTCAGGTTCAACTCCTCCAGCAATCCGCCGCCGTGGGGTCCGAAGACACCTCCGCTATGGGCTTCGTCGACGTAGAGCAGAGCGTTGTAGCGGACGCATAATTCAGATATTTCGGCCAGCGGGGCGATATCGCCGTCCATGGAGAAGACGCCGTCGGTGACCACCAGCTTTATGGGTTTATGGCCATATGCCCGCATTTTTCGGTCCAGGTCAGCCACGTCACAATGCCCATAGACGACCGTTTCGGCCCGGCCTAACCGGCAACCGTCAATGATCGAGGCATGATTCAACTCGTCGGAGAAGACCACCCCTTCTTGGGGGCACAGGGCCGCAATCAACCCCACATTGGCCTGATATCCGGCGTTGAACATCAAGGCGGCCGGTTTCCCTTTCAATTCGGCCACCCGCCGTTCCAGTTCCACGTGGGCCTGGTGGTGACCGCAAATCAACCGGGATGCCCCGCTGCCCACCCCATAGGTATCCAGGCCGCGCTTAAAGGCCGCCACCACCTCCGGATGATCAGCCATGCCCAGGTAATTGTTGGAAGAGAAGTTGTGATACCGCTTCCCCTCCATGTCCAGCACCACCCCCTGAGCGCCGCCGTAAGGACGCAACACCCGGTACAGGTCGGCCTGCTTGATGCACTTGAGCCGTTGTTCAATAAATCCAAAAATATTTTCCACTTAACCAAACCTGTCCGGCTTCCGGGGTCGGACCGACTTGCGCCGAAGCACCAGCCCGATGCGGAAGGAAAAAGGTTGCCAAAGGAATCACTCCATTCGTTTGATCGTGCAAGCCGTCAAAACCAGTCAAGCCGCATGAGGGCACTTCGGCCATTATCCTTCCCCATCATGAAGGCGCCCGTCGTTGATGTCAAGACAAAATAATCATGCCCCAAGACCCATCAGGTAGGCGGAGGTTGCTTTTTCACCCCTTTTTGATTTACAAGTACCACTCGATATGCCATATACTGAAAACATCCCAAAACGCCGAGCCGGGCAGACTGTGGTGGATAGGTAATCGGCTTCCACTGTGACTAGAGCGGAGCCACGCCTGACATGCCATGTCCGGAATTCAACGTCGTTTTCTTAGTGCGGAGAGGAAAATGATTGATGGAAAACTGATTGAAATTATCCAGATGGCCGCGACTCATGAGGTCATTGATTTAGATTTATCAAACAAGCGTATTAAGAGGCTCCCTTCGAATATTGTAGAGCTCACCTCTCTTCAGGCGTTAAATCTCGCGGAAAATCAAATAACCTCACTGCCACCAGAAATCGGCAGCCTAACCGGACTCCGGGATCTCAATTTGGCGGCTAATCAACTGTCCTTACTGCCACCTGAAATTGGCAAACTGACCAGCCTTAAAGTGCTAAATGTTTTTGAAAACAGTCTAATAGCTTTGTCACCTGAAATCGGAAAACTAACCAGACTCCTGGAACTCAATATAGCATCTAATCAACTGTCCTTTCTGCCAGCTGAAATTGGCAAACTGACCAGGCTTCAAAGACTAAATCTTTGGGGTAATGAGATATCGTTACTTCCACCGGAAATTGGCAGCCTCACCTTCCTTCAAGATCTGGATATTTCGCATAATAAGCTATCCTCATTACCGTCGGAAATTGGCAATCTGATTAGACTCCAGAAGCTCATTCTACCTACCAATCAATTGCGTTCTTTGCCACCTGAAATAGGTCACCTAATCAGTCTTAAGGTGCTATATCTTGGGGAGAATCATTTGACATCCCTACCTCTTGAGATTGCCAATTTGATCAATCTTAAAAGGTTAGATTTGTCGCACAATCATATTTCCGAACTCTTCGCTGCTATCAGTGAGCTAAGAAACCTTAGCTACCTCGACCTAACCAACAATAGGCTTCCTATTCCACCGGATACCCTTCTCAAAACAGATGTCCCGGATAAGATTATTGACTACTATTTTACCCAGGTACCCGCCGCGGCACCCAAGAAATGTCTTAATGAGGCCAAGCTTATCATTGTCGGCCAAGCTGCCGTGGGTAAGACCTCTCTGGTCAAGCGACTGGTTGAAGACAAGTTTGATCCCCAGGAGAAAAAAACCGATGGATTGGCCGTCAAGAATTGGTCCATCCAGGTAAATGGGACCGAAATCAAGCTTAATGTCTGGGATTTTGGCGGCCAGGAGATATATCATGCCACCCACCAGTTTTTCTTGACCACGCGTAGCCTCTACCTGCTGGTTCTGGACAGTCGTCTGGATGAGCAAGAGAACAGACTGGAATACTGGCTAAAAATAATCAGGAGCTTCGGCGGCGATTCTCCGGTGATCGTCATCTGTAACAAATGCGACCAGCACCAGATGGATTTGGACTGGCGCGGCCTAAAAGACAAGTATCCAGATGTCAAGGCTTTTGTCCGGCGGGCGTCTTGTAGTACAGGTGAAGGGATTGACGAATTGCGTTCGCTGCTTAATCAAACGATCATTCAACTGCCTCATGTGAGCGATCCCCTGGGAGTGGCAGAGTTCAAGGTCAAACAACGGTTGGAAAGGATGACGGAGAACTACATTACCCTTGAGCGTTACAAGGAGATCTGTGAAGATGAGGGTCTTGCTGATGAGCACAGACAAAGGATGCTGATTGGCTTATTGCATAGCCTGGGAACAGTGTTGTATTTTGGCGATCATCCCATTCTGCAGGACACCAATGTCCTCAATCCCCACTGGGTGACTCGAGGCGTTTACAGCATTCTTGCTAACAACAAACTATTTCAAGATAAAGGCGTTTTGGAAATAGATCATCTGGCCCGCATCCTAGGTGAGACAGAGTATCCCAGAGAGAAACATATCGTTCTCATCGAGATGATGCTTAAGTTCGAGTTATGCTTTTATTTTGATGACCATCGTCGTGTATTAATCCCGGAATTGCTCCAGAGGGAACGGCCTTTCCTTGGGGAATGGTCGGCAGCGTTGACATTTATTTACGACTATGATGTCTTGCCGAACAGCGTCATTTCCCGGTTCATAGTTCGAACCCACAGTCACATTAAAGACACCACCTATTGGCGCTATGGCGTAGTGCTCGGTTATGAGGATGACAAAACCACCGCCCTGGTTCAGGCCGACTCGGAAGAAAAAAGGGTAACAATCAAAGTCAAAGGGGCCGCCCCATCCCGACGGCTCTTCCTGGAGATTATTCGATCCCAGTTTCGAGAGATTCACCACTCTTTTTCAAGGTTGATCGTAAAGGAAAAGATCGTCATTAAACCGGGCGTGGAGATGGATTATACGGACTTAATCAGACTGTATAATAAAGGCCTTACAACCTATTACCTGCCCTCTGCCGATGAAGATATAAATCCGAAAGAAATGTTAGATGGCATTGCCCCCCCTGAAAGGATAGAAAAGGCAGCAATAAAGGGGCCTCTCCACACCTACTGGAAGGAAGAAGAGGCGCCCATGCCGCTCGACTCTCTAGCTCTCCTCCACCTGAGCGATCTGCACATAGAGTCGGGTACGGATGTCGTAACGCTTTATCTGACACTGCTCGCTGATCTAAAGGACTCAAGAAATGGACTTGGGCGAACCTCATTGGATTACATTATTATTACCGGCGATATGGTTAACTATAGCAGGGTTGACGAGTATCAAAAAGCGGTGGCATTCACCGCATTAATGCAAGAGGAGTTTAAACTGCCATATGAAAGACTGCTAATCGTTCCCGGAAACCATGATTTGAATTGGGATGAAGAAGTATATGAATATAAAGCAAAACGGAAGGTTGACGTTAGCAGACTTAAGGGCAGCTCATATGTGGATCAAGGCGAAGGCTATCTGGTCAGGAATGATGAACGTTATCCACTTAAGTTCAAAAGGTTCGCAGAAGTATTTTACCATCCCTTGCTCTCCCGTCCATATCCTCTGGAGTTTGTCCAGCAGGGCGAAGCTAGGCTATTCAAGAATTATGGAATTCAGTTTCTATTACTCAACTCGGCTTGGGAGATAGACGAACACTTTCCGGACCGATCCAGCATACATCCTGGCGCCTTAGCCAGAGCTTTGCACCAGGCGGATGAGGACAAGGCCAGGTCTGGCAACCCCACTCCCCCACTACGCATTGCGGCCTGGCATCATCCCGTGACCGGTAATGATAAAATAAAAGACACGGCATTCTTGGATCAACTCCAGAACGCCGGGGTTAAGATTGTGCTGCACGGCCATGTGCATGAGGAGCGGAATGAGCTAATTGGTTACCTGGATCCGGTGCGTTCGATTCATAGCGTTGGCGCTGGCTCTTTTGGGACGCCGGTTAGAGAGCTACCTGCAGCTACACCGCGGCTTTACAATCTGCTCCAGATAGCCCCTGATCATAGCCGAGTCCGGGTCCACACCCGATGCCTGCGGAAAGACGGCGGCGGCTGGGAAGGCTGGCCTTTTTATCCGGTCAAGGGCTCGCCACACTTGAAGAAGTCGTATTATGATATTGACCTATCGCGATAAGAAATGATAGGACGACGAAAAGGCGATTACACTGCCATTCGTGTGATTGGCATCACTTTTTGATTTAGAACCCGGCCAAGATAGCTTCTTGTTGCTTCGCAACCCAGACAACAAGTTGTCTGGGCCACCCGCCGCAAGTGATTCTACAGAGTAGCGCGGCCGGATTGTTGTTGCAGCAAAGCGGAACCAAGCAAAAAATCGCTGACTATGACCGCGCGGTTAACGAAGAGTGGCTATTGCCAAGTTACAGATCTACGGGAGTATGTGGTATATGAATCCTGAAGAGAACTTTTCCATGCCGGTGACCACCCGGCGGTATGCGGCCGGGAATTTTGATGAGGCGGAGGTGCGGTTGGCCGAGGAACGGCCGCTGACCATTTTTCTTAATGATGATGAGATAGTCACGCTGCTGTGCATTCCGGATTACCCCCAGGAGTTGGCGGTGGGGTTTATGGCCTCGGAAGGGCTGCTGCAATCCCCGGATCAGATTGCCGACATGGAGGTAGACCGGGAAAAGGGGATGGTCTATATCCGGACCAAGGAGCCCGTCGGGCTGCCGGCCAAGTTGTTCATGAAGCGGACCATCACCTCGGGATGCGCCCGGGGGGCCACCTTTTACAGCGCCCTGGATGCCCTGACGGTCAAGCCGGCCGCGTCGGGATTCACGGTTGACCCAGAAAAGATCCTGGAGTTGATGCGGCAGTTGTCAGCCCGGTCGGAATTGTACAAGGAGACGCACGGCGTGCACAACTCCGCCCTGGCTGATGCCTCCGGCCTGCTGGTCTACCATTCCGATGTGGGGCGGCACAATGCGGTGGATAAGATCTACGGCGAATGTTTCCTCAAGGGCATCCCGATGGATGATAAGCTGCTGCTGACCACCGGCCGGATCACCTCCGAGATCGTGATGAAAACCGGTCACCTGGGAGTGTCTGTTTTGGTCTCGCGGCATATGGCCACCAGTCTGGGGCTGAGCCTGGCAAAGACCCTGAATATCACCCTGGTGGGGTATGTCCGGGGCGGGAAGATGTTCGTGTTCACCGGGCCGGAGCGGATCATCGGGGCTAGCTGACCTGAGTTTAACGAGTCCGCTGCGCCATTAACGTCAAGGGCCATGATTAAATCCACAGATTACACCGATTTGCGCAGATTAAGAAAAACACAAAATAATTGTGTCCGAAGGCTTACATCCAGGCCTTGGGCGCCAAAGTTCAGCAAATGATCTTATGGTCTGTGGGTCTCTTTCATCTGCGTTAATCTGCGTAATCTGTGGATAAATTTCTGCTTCTCAATCAATATAATCAGTCAAATTCAAGTAAAATTAAACAGCCGCCGATCACCCCAATGGGGACGACCGGCGGCTGTTTGTTTCAGGACTACTTGAAGTTAGGGTCGATCAGGACTATTTGGCATAGCCGATAGCCTTCAACGAGGTCTTGATTTCATCTAGGGTGGTCGGGTCGTCTATGGTCGCCGGAGTGTTAAAGGCCAGGCTATCGGCGATCTTCTGCATGGTCCCGCGCAGGATCTTGCCGGACCGGGTCTTGGGCAGGCGAGCGACTACGGTGGCGGTCTTAAAGGCGGCTACCGGTCCGATGCGATCCCGGACCATCTGAACGACTTCTTTGATAACCTGTTCGTGGGCCTTGGTGACTCCGGACTTTAAGACGATGAACCCCAGCGGGACCTGGCCCTTGAGTTCGTCCCCCACGCCGATCACGGCGCACTCTGCCACGTCTTGATGATCAGCCAGGATTTCTTCCATGGCCCCGGTGGAGAGGCGGTGCCCGGCCACGTTGATGATATCGTCAAGCCGCGTCATGACGGAGACGTAACCATCTTCATCAATAAACCCGGCGTCTCCGGTCAGGTAATATCCTGGGAATTGATCCAGATAGGAGCTGAGGTATCCGGCGTCGTTATTCCACAACGTGGGCAAAGAGCCTGGTGGTAAAGGCAGCTTCACGACCAGGGCCCCGATTGTGCCGGCCCCGACGGGTTGGCTGTTCTCGTCGAGGACCATCACGTTCCAGCCGGGGACCGCTTTGGTGGGAGATCCGTATTTAACTGGGAAATGATGCAGGCCGAGGCAGTTGGCGCAGATAGCCCAGCCGGTTTCCGTCTGCCACCAGTGATCGATGATCGGCTTGTTCAAATTGGTGGCGGCCCAGTTCAGGGTATCCGGGTCGGACCGCTCGCCGGCCAGAAATAGGGCCTGGAAGCAAGACAGGTCGTAGTTCTTGAGAAGCAAGGCCTTGGGATCTTCCCGCTTGATCGCCCGGAAGGCGGTGGGGGCGGTGAACAACACCTTGACTTTGTGTTCTGAAATAACCCGCCAGAAAGCGCCGGCGTCGGGTGTGCCCACGGGTTTGCCTTCGTACAGGATGGTGGTGCAGCCAAGGAAAAGCGGGGCGTAAACGATATATGAATGGCCGACGACCCAGCCTACATCGGAGGCGGCCCAATAAACGTCACCAGGCTTAACGTTGTAGATGTATCTCATGCTCCATTTGAGGGCCACCACGTGGCCGCCGTTGTCCCGAACCACGCCTTTGGGAACTCCTGTTGTCCCGGAAGTATAAAGAATATAAAGGGGATCGGTGGCGGCAACGGGGACGCATCCATGAGGAGTAGCCTTGGACATCAATTCGTTCCAATCGAGATCCCGGCCAGCCGTCATATCGGCCTTGGACATCGGCCGCTGCAAGATAATACACTTCTCCGGTTTGAATTCAGCCATCTTGATGGCCTCGTCCAGAAGGGGCTTATAAGGAATAATACGTTTCACTTCGATGCCGCAAGAAGCGGAAATAATAACCTTTGGCTTGGCGTCGTTGATCCGAGTGGCCACTTCCTTAGGGGCGAATCCGCCGAAAACTACCGAATGTACAGCTCCCAGCCGAGCACAGGCCAACATGGCGACTGCCGTCTCCGGCACCATCGGCATGTAGATCAGTACCCGGTCACCTTTTACGACCCCCAACGAAGCCAGTACGCCCGCAAAATTCGACACTTCACCGAGGAGTTCCCGATAGGTGATGGTTCTTTTGGTATCGGATACCGGGCTGTCGTAGATTATGGCCGCCTGGTCGGCCCGGCCGTTTTCCACGTGAAAATCAACGGCGTTGTAGCAAGAGTTGAGTTCGCCTCCCACAAACCAGCGGTAAAAAGGCTTCCGGGAATCGTCAAGCACTTTGTCCCATTTTTTGTACCAATGACAGTCTTCGGCGGCCTCACCCCAAAACCCATTGGGGTCGTTAATTGATTTTGAAAAAGCCTCATCATAACGATTCGTCATTTCTACCATCCTTTCACTTATTAGGAAAGTCCTTGGTTATGGTGTGTTACTGTGAAGCTGAGACATGGAGCTGAGACATGGGGCTAAGACGTGGTAAAAGAAACTAACCACGCCGGGTAAACTCAGTCGGAGTTATGGTAAGGTGGCCGGCCCAGATTACGGGAGCAGGTATTTCGAGAAAAGGCGGCTTAGAGTTTCGATAAGACTTTTGCGGCCGGGGAAAGAATACAGGGGTTATTAGGACTCCCGCGGCCAGCGAGCGAGGAGCCATTCAAGATCCCATGGGGCTATATCAAATATCCGGTTGGGAACCGGTACAATGTGCGGGCATTATAGGTGAGAGGGGAATGATCGTCAAGCAAAAAGCGATATCAAAATGCGGGGCGCCAAGAAAATCTGGCCGACGGACGTTGGCCAGAAGAACACTTGTTGCAATGCAGCAATTGTAATTTTGACAGGATTAATCAGGTTAACAAGATTCATGGATCATGATAATCCCGGCCATCTCGTCAATCCTGTCCGAAAAAGTGCCGGGCGGGAATTCAAGATTAGAATTGCTGGTTCCGGTCAGCTAATGTTGACTTGGACTGAAAAGTATGGGATACCTTGAGGCCATGTTTCAATTCCCCCGGATAGACTAAGGATGACCATAACGAACAGACCCCTCTTGCCTGGCAGCAATATCAGGAGACGATGCCGACAACCGGGTATGACCAGGGGCAAACCTCAATTTCTAAGGAGAACAAACACGTGCCATTACCTCTTCAGCTTGAACAGTATTTCTTCTCGCGGGTTACCTGTGAGGCCAATCCGACCTTTAATCCGAAAGAAGGATCGCGGGTCGACTTTAATGTCAATGTCCAGCATAACCTGGCCCGGCACGAGGATAGTCCCTGCAGATGGCAACTGGCCCTGCACATCCAGACATCACCTGCAAGTAAATCAATGCCTTATAGCATCGAGCTGGAATTAGTCGGTTTTTTTCTGGTGACTGAGGAGGTAAGTCATCCCGAGGAGATGATCAGAGTAAGAGGCGTGGAAATGCTTTATGCCGGGGCGAGAGAGTTAGTCCTGGGGCTGACGGCCCGCGGCCCCTGGTTTCCCTTGGTTCTGCCCATGATTGACTTCACTGAGCCGCCAAAACCAGCCGCCTGACGCAGGTCTTCCCGATCAGGTTCCTCTTCTCCTGCCTGGAAGATGATCTGACTCCTTTATCCTTGAACCGGCCATAATTGACGTTTCTGACAGCCCCTGTTGCTGGTTGCTCGTTGAAGACAACAAACAACGAGAAACCAGTGACCAGATCAGCTCTAACAGGGCCGATTATGATCATTGAGAATATAATATCTTGGGCCGGCAAAGACATCTCCGGCCCGGCCGAAGCCGATTCATTGCCGCGGCTTACTCTTCAAGATTGACCCGATTAAACATCCGGAGCGTCCGAATATAGCTCCGTTCCACGGAGCGCGCCGCCTGGATGCGATTGGCCAGATCTCGGCGGTTTAGGGTCCGAACCAGGTTATACCGTGATTTTTCCTGCTCCGGGGTTTTACCGGAAGGGATGAGTCTTTCGCGTTTGGCGCCTTGCTGTCTTTCGGCATCCTCCGCCCTGGTGGGGAATTCACAACCGGGCGTAATCGTCCCGACCAGGTCGAACATGTTGACCATCTGCTGAAAGGTCGCGATTCGCTTGTAAATAGACTCCAAACTCAGGGTCATGTCCCTGATGTAGGACGTCACCGGGCCTTCCTTCTTTTTCTCCTCAATCAGGCGGATCTCCTTCCGCCAGACCTGCAACACTTCGTTCGCGGCCAGACAATTCCAGCGGAGCTCTTTCATCTCATCTGCGGCGTCTTTATCGGACCGGCCATAGCATCGGTCAATATCCTTAAAGACCAGATCCATTTTGTTCATCCGATTAGACAGGTATTGCCGGAGCCAACCATCGTTTTTCAAAAATTTCGGGATGTCCCGCAATTCGTATTGTTGGGCTTGCGCGTCGGGGTGGTTGAGAAAAAAGGTAAGAGCTAATTCAGAAATGACATAATAAAAATTGCTTGTATCTATCGAGGGCGCGTTGGATTGTTTCAACTTGTTTGGAGATTCCGTTCCCATGTGACTCTGAAGGCCGTTAGACATGATCCGCTTAAGAATCTGTGTCTCCATGGCGACACGGATATCAGTCTCCAACTTCTTTACTGCCCTGGTGAACTCAAGGAATCTTTGTAGTTCCTGATCAATTCCGCCTAACATCTTTTGCAGCCGGGCGGACCGTTCGCCGGATTGGTCGCCGGATGAGGCATCTTCCCTGGCTTCTTGTAACAATGCGTCTCTCAGTCCGTAAAAACCGGCAAACGCTCGAGCCAGGTCTTCGCCGGCCTTATTTTCATATTCCAGCCTGGACGCCTTCACTTTAGCCAAAAAAGAGGCAAGAGTCTTATCGAGTTCTTGTCTGGACGCCCCAGCCACTTTGTTTTTCAGGTAAGCGCTGTACTTCTCCCTTAATTGGGTGATCGTGGCGACAAATCGTTCTTCAAATTCAGAAGATTCCAAAAATTGTTGCACCTCATCGAGCAAAAAGCAGACATCTGAGTTAATATGAACTGCTTTTTGAACGATTTTGTCGACCATTTCCCCGGAAATGAGAGACGGGTTAGGTTCCTTATCCTTAAATAATTCTTCCATCCTTTTTAGCAAGTTATTCCGGCTCTCCGATTCTAAAACATTTCTTTGGATCAGGATGCTTACCTTTTGTTTGATTAGTCCTTCGTAGCTATCAGCGTCTTTTCTTTTCCAAAAGCCTTTCTTAGCCACAGCCTTGGCCTGCAACGCTAAATCGGCCAGCTCATCGGTGGTCCGCTCAAATTCGGCCATAAATTCGTCTTGAGCTCTTTCCAAGAAACCCAATGCCTTAGTTAAGTTTCGTTTGAGCAGGGCAAATTCCTGGCCTCCGGATAGACGCGAAAAATCAAGGAATAGTCGTTCCAGTTCCTGGTTCGATTCTAGCAACACCTCTGGATCACATTTATCGACGTTGGCGCACAGGAGGAGAGCCATCATCCCAAACCTAGACTCGACGGCGGCAAAAAAATCCCCGGCCCTGGTTTGGCTATTGTAACCCAGTTTAAGATTCAGGTTACCACCAAGAGGCAGCAGAAGCCTGGGATTGGTCAAAAACAACTCGAGAACTTTGACCAACACCGAGAATTTATAACGGAAAGGCGGAGTTGTCCCGTAGCGCAAGCCCTTACAGATCTCTTGCTTCAGATACGTGGTGGCCGGCCCCAAGGTCGCTTCTCGAGGATCGAACTGTTGCTCACCAGGCATGGTCGCGTCTTCCTTAATAGACAGATCATTCGGTTAAAAATGGCGGCCAGAGAAGGATGAGCCGGCAATATGACCCAAGACTCCCTGTCACCGCAGAAGACCATTCTTTAAAGAATAAAATAAACAACATCGTTGAGTTAAATGACCAGATCGATTAGACCCGGGGTTAGATAAGACTTATATCATATTTCGATGAAGGCGGGTATCTTTTTTGAAAATGACCGGCAACGAAGTTTGAAGAAGAAGGAAATAAAATAAAAAGGGGCCAGAAATTCGGCCCCTCAAATGCTGCGTAACCGACCGGATTATACCGGTAAGTTAATGATTAATACATGTCACCGCCGGGAGGCATTCCAGCCATTCCAGCGCCTTTGTCGTCCTTAGGCTTTTCGGCAATCATCGCTTGAGTGGTCAACAATAGGCCAGCCACGGAAGCCGCGTTCTGGATGGCAAACCGGGTGACCTTGGTCGGGTCGATAACGCCGACGGCGATCAAGTTTTCGTATTTGCCGGATTCAGCGTTAAATCCAAAGTCGTCTTTGCCGTCTTTGACCTTGGCCACGACCACGGAACCTTCAACGCCGGCATTGTTGGCAATCTGCCGAACTGGTTCTTCCAGGGCCCGCTTAATTATATTCACGCCAAGTTGAAGATCGCCATCCAATTTGAGGCTCTCCAGTTTGGGGAGGCAGCGAATCAGCGCCACACCGCCGCCGGCCACGATTCCTTCTTCCACCGCGGCCCGAGTGGCATTAAGGGCGTCTTCGACCCTGGCTTTCTTCTCTTTCATTTCGACTTCGGTGGCGGCGCCGACATTGATCACGGCCACACCGCCGATGAGTTTCGCTAACCGTTCCTGCAACTTCTCCCGGTCATAATCAGAAGTGGTCTCTTCAATCTGGGCTCTGATTTGACGGACGCGGCCTTCGATGGCACTCTTGGCGCCGGAACCGTCCACGATGGTGGTGTTATCCTTGTCGATCCGGATACGTTTGGCCTGGCCCAGGTCTTTCAGCGTAATACTCTCCAACTTGATGCCCAGGTCTTCGGAGACAACCTGGCCACCGGTCAGGATGGCAATGTCTTCCAACATGGCCTTGCGGCGGTCACCAAAGCCAGGAGCCTTGACTGCGGCGCACTTAAGGGTACCCCTGAGCTTATTGACGACCAGGGTGGCCAGAGCTTCGCCTTCCAAATCTTCGGATAGAATCATCAGCGGCCGGCCGCTCTTAGCTACCTGCTCTAAGACGGGCAGCAAGTCTTTCATGTTGGAGATTTTCTTTTCGTTGAGCAGGATGTAAGCGTCTTCTAAAACCGTTTCCATCTTTTCCGGGTCGGTCACGAAATAGGGTGAGAGATAGCCACGGTCGAATTGCATACCTTCAACCACCTCCAGGGTGGTGTCCATACTTTTGGCCTCTTCTACGGTGATAACGCCTTCCTTACCCACCTTATCCATGGCCTCGGCGATGATGTCGCCGATCATCTTGTCATTATTGGCGCTAATGGTCCCAACCTGGGCGATTTCTTTTTGGTCTTTGGTCGGTTTGGAGAGGGATTTCAGTTCTGCGACCACAGTTTCAACGGCGACGTCAATTCCCCTTTTGATGGACATGGGGTTATTCCCGGCCGCGACCAGTTTGGAACCTTCCCGATAGATGGCCTGGGCCAAAATGGTGGCCGTCGTAGTGCCGTCTCCGGCTACATCGGAGGTCTTGGACGCGACCTCTTTAACCATCTGGGCGCCCATATTTTCGAATCTGTCTTCGAGTTCAATTTCTTTGGCTACGGTTACGCCGTCTTTGGTAATGGTCGGGGCGCCCCAAGATTTTTCTAAAATGACATTACGTCCACGAGGTCCCAGGGTGACCTTCACTGCGTCGGCTAACATATTGACGCCGTTCATAATAGCTTCCTGGGCCTTTACATCATACTTTATTTCTTTGGCTGCCATATATTCCTCCTATTAAGGTAGATATCCGGTGTGCGCGATCCGCTGGGTCTGGCCCAGTCAGAAAGTTGAGAGACCAGTTCCGAAGGGCTGAGATCAGTCTTCGATAATGGCCTGGATGTCATCTTCGCGCATAATCAGGTGTTCGACGCCCTCAATTTTGACCTCTGAACCGGAATATTTGCTGAAAAGCACCTTGTCTCCGGCCTTGACGTCAAGGGGGATCTTGGTACCGTCGTCTTTGGTCCGGCCTGGTCCAGCGGCCACGACTTTCCCTCTTTGGGGCTTTTCCTTGGCGGTGTCAGGAATGATAATACCACCCGCCGTCACGAGTTGCTCCTCTAGCCTAACCACCAAAATCCTGTCTTGAAGCGGCTTAATGTTCATGTTCATCCTCCTATAGTAATGTTATGCTTATTTTTTTGACAATAAGACAACCCAATTCCCGAAGGGCGCGAAGATAGCCCTACCTGTCTCCCCCATGTCCTGGGCCGGCATTAGAGCCGGATGTCACTCTATTCTTGATTGTGAATTCGAAGGGTTTATCCCACGGGATGTTGGCCCATGTCATGCAGCGCCAGCCTGTTCAGGTCGACTGAGGCGGCCTCCACGAAAACCATGGAGCCGTCTATGGGCCCAGAATACTGGGAGATTAATTAGACAAACAGCTTTTTCTTGAGATTCTCGGTGGCGTCTCTGAAAAAACCCTTCACACCGTTTCCTTTGTTCTTTTCTATTTCGGAAAACTCCCGGAGCAATTCTTCCTGCCGAGGAGTCAGCTTTTTGGGTGTTTCAACAAACACATGAACGATTTGGCTGCCTTTTCTGCCACTCCGAACGGACGGGAAGCCTTTCCCTTTAAGCATCAGTTCTTCTCCGGTTTGGACACCCCGGGGAACGACCAGCTTTTCCGGGCCATGCAACGTGGGTATCTCCACCGCCCCACCCAGGGCAGCCAAGGCCATAGACACCACGTGCTGATAATGCACATCATCTCCGTGGCGCTCGAATTTATCATGGGCTTTTAAGTGGATGACCAGATAGAGGTCACCTGACGGCCCGCCCCGCTCACCAGCCTCACCTTCGCCGGCCAATCTCATTTTGTTGCCATGGTTAACCCCAGCCGGGATATTGACCGCCACCTTTCGGACGACTTCCACTTTCCCGCCCCCCCGGCACTCCTGACACGGATGAGTGATGAGCCGTCCCCGGCCGCGGCATTGGGAGCAGGTGCTGCTGATCGAAAAGAAACCTTGGGTCTGGATGGTTTGTCCAGAACCCTGGCAAGCGGGGCAAACAATAGGTTCATGCCCTGATTCATGACCAGACCCGGCACAGGCAGAACAGTTTTCATACTTGGGGAGGGATAATTCTACGGTCTTACCCAAGACAGCATCTTCGTAGGAAATTTCCAGGTCGTAACGAAGATCTCGACCCCGGGTTGGGCCTTGGTGGGGCGACCGGCGTCGGTCGAAGCCGAAGAACTCCTCAAAAATGCTGCCAAAACTTGAAAAGATATCGTCAAAGCCACTGAAACCTTGAAATCCAGTGCCCTTGAGACCTTCGTGCCCATACTGGTCATAGATGCGACGTTTTTGGGGATCTCTCAGGACTTCGTAAGCCTCTGACGCCTCTTTAAACAGTTCTTCCGATTCCTTATCACCAGGATTCCGATCAGGGTGATACTTTAGAGCTAACTTCCGGTAGCTTTTCTTTATCTCTTCTTCTGTCGACTCGCGGGAGACGTCCAGAATCTGGTAATAATCACGCGGCATAAAGCGCCCTCGGCAGCGAAAATTTGTGTGCGGCTGACCTGGTTTAGGTTTATGATACAAAGATTTGTGAGTTACCCCTTTTTTGATGTCAAATTTAACCACGATTTCGAGATTGTCAAGAGGGCGGAGAAAAAAGAAAGAAGAAAAAGAGCAAAACGCCGAGACGAATATAATTTAGACCAGGGGAAGATTGCCCTTGCCAAATCGGCCCAGGTGATTTATAATCTGTTTCGACTTTTCAATCTTATAAAATCTTATCCTTTCCCTGGATCAAAAACTCGTCATGCCTTTGCCACTGAGATGATCGTCCTTAATCTTGAGTTTCCAAGTCGTCGTAGCCCGATGTCAAATTCTTACATTCACAAGTAGATCTGTAAAAAGGCGTAATCGCGGCAATCCTTAGCTGCGTCCGTTTTCTCATCTTTACGCCTTATTTTCTAACAGTTGACGCTGGTTTGATTATTCAGTGAACTTGAAAATGCTTATGGAGTCCCCTATGATTGAGGATAGACAGGATAAACCCGGTCAAGACTCGAAAATGGCCGATGTCTTCAAATCAACTGCGGATTTTTGGTCGGCTGCTTTAAAAATGTGGCCTGATATCAACAAATTTTATAAGCACAACGGACAACCCGGCCCAGCCGCGGCCAAGCCCGAGCAAAATGGCCGTCTCCAGGACACCTGGCAGTCCGCCTTAGGACTATGGCAGACTTTCTTCTCCGCCATGGGTGAGCCGGAAACCGTAGATTCCGCCCTGAAGAGCTTGAGCACTGCCCCAGCCGTTCTGCTCAAAATGGCCCAGACGAGCTGGAATGGATATAGCCATCTGCTCGAACAATGGATAGACAAGGCCAGCCAAATAGGCCAAAAAACGGAAGCCTATCAGTTCGAAAATCTTGATCACAAGACGTTCGAGGCGTGGATGGAGATTTACCAAAAGGATCTCCAGCAGTATTTGAATATGCCGCAACTAGGCCTGACCCGGGTCTATCAGGAAAGAGTGAACCAACTGTCAGATAAATTTAATATTTTGCAAGGGGTTGCGGCCAAGTTTCTGTATCTTCTATATCTTCCAATCGAAAAATCATTTCAGGTGATGCAGGACAAAGTCAAAGAAATGACCGATAAAGGCTCTTTGCCCAAAAAAGCCGGAGATTTTTACCAACTTTGGGTCAAGATACTGGAAGGTCATTACATGACCCTGATGAAATCACCCGATTACACTCAAGCTCTGGCGGAGGCGTTGAACGCCTTTGAAGACTATCTGGGGTCCAGAGATCAGGTAATTCAGGATGTGCTTAAGGGCCTGCCCATCCCGACCAACCAGGACATGGATGAACTTTATAAGGAAATCTACATACTAAAGAAAAGGGTTAAAGACCTGGAGAAAAGAAAAGAAAGATAATGCATTGGGCGTGAAAAAGGACAGGGGGTAAATGCGATGAACCAACCCAAGATTTCATTAGACCTCATTTTGGAAAAACTGGCGGAGGATGCGGGGTCGGCCCAGGAACGGGCTAGAAAAGCGCCGGAGGTATTACTCGGCCCCTTAAGCACCGATATCGCCACCACGCCGTATGATGTCGTCTACCAAGAAGATCGCGTTAAGTTAAAGCATTATCGACCAACCGTGAAAGGACGATTAAATACCCCGCTGTTGGTCGTTTACGCCTTGATCAACCGCGAAACGATGCTGGACTTGCAGCCCGGAAGGAGCGTCGTCCAAAATTTTCTAAAAGCCGGCATCGATTTGTACATGGTTGATTGGGGCTACCCCACCCGAAAAGACAAATACTTAACCATCGGTGACCACGTCGATGGATACATGAACAATATCATTGCCTTTATATTAGAACGGCATAAGATACCCCAAATCAATCTCATGGGTATTTGCATGGGTGGGGCTTTCTCGGTGATGTATTCGTCTTTGTATCCAGAGAAGATAAAGAATCTCATCACCACCGTGACGCCGACCAATTTCGATACGGACCAGGGTCTACTCCACATCTGGATGAAGAACGTAGACGCGGACCGGATGGTCAACACCTTCGGCAACATCCCCGGCGACTTGATGAACCTAGGGTTTCTCCTGCTCAACCCGGCCCGGCTGATGATTGACAAATACGTCGGGTTCATAGAAAATATGGATAAAAAAGATTTTGTAGAAAACTTCATCCGGATGGAACGATGGATTTTTGACAGCCCGGACGTTCCGGGTGAGACTTTCCGGCAGTTCATTAAAGATTGTTATCAACAAAACCTGTTGATTCAAAGCAAGATGGAATTGGACGGGAAATTGGTCGATTTAAAAAAAGTGACCATGCCGGTCCTCAATATCTATGGTCAGTATGATCACCTGGTTCCTCCCGGAGCCTGCAATCTCTTGACCAGCCGGGTGGGGAGCGAGGACACAGAGGATATGTGTCTGGCTACGGGCCATATTGGGATCTACGTTAGTTCCAAGTGTCAAAAGGAATTTACGCCAAAAATCATCCAATGGCTCACGGACCGGGATGGCCGGGCGACAGCCCCGCCTAAGGCTGAAAAGCGGACCAGAAAAGGCAAGAGCAAAGCTGTCGGCCAAGACAACTTGACCGGGGTAACTGGAGACAAAAGCCAGTCGAAGGAGATGATTAATGCCTGAAATAACCAATTATTTTAAAAGTATATGCCGGGTCAGCCGGGCTTTCAGCACCACTGTGGAGTTGGACGAGATCCTCGACCTGATCGTAAAAAACGCCATCGAGACCATGGACGCGAAAGCTGCCTGCCTGTTTCTGGCGTTCGAGGAGGATGACATCTTCGTTCCCGCGGCCCGTCAGGGTCTGTCGCAACACTACGTGAACGCCAATCCATTACATGTTTCTGAATCAGTTGAAGAAATGACCAAAAATGGTTACCTGTTCATCTCCGATGCCACTTCCGATCCTCGGGTGTCCAATCATCAAGGTAAAAAGGAGGAGGGCATCGCCTCCATCCTGGTCGTGCCGGTGACGGTGAAGGATCGGATCATCGGCGCCCTAAGTCTGTACACGGCCACGCCCAGAGTCTTCTCTAAAGATGATATCGAGTTTCTCTCCGCCCTGGCCGAGCAAGGGGGCATGGCCATTGAAAATTCCAGGTTGGTCAAACGGATGCGGGAGCAAACCCAACTGTTTCTAGACCTTTCCGCCAATATCAATTCAAGTTTTGACATTAGATCTATTCTCCATATTCTTACGGCTGATATTGCCGACTCGCTCGGGGTTAAGGCCGCGTCCATTCGGTTGCTAGATGAAAAAAGAAAGCGGCTGAAGTTGGTAGCCAGCTACGGCTTGAGTGAGGCTTACTTGAAAAAAGGCCCCATCTCGGCCGAGAGGAGTATCGCGGAGGCGGTGAAGGGCGTTCCGGTGGTGGTCAGGAATCCCATGACCGATCCGGGGGTGGAATATCGAGCGGAAAAGGAAAAAGAAGGAATTGCTTCTATTCTCTGTGTGCCAATCGAATCTAAGGATGAAGTCATTGGGGTGTTAAGACTTTATAGCGGTGTTCCTCGAGATTTTACCGAAGATGAAATCATGTTCGTCACGGCTCTCGCCCATCAAGGCGGCCTGGCCATCCAAAATGCCTCGCTTTATGCCATGCTTAAAGATGACATCAAGGACATGGAGGCAGATATGTGGAGCCACCGGTCCTGGTTTTGAGGCCACTCACAGACTATACACCCAATGGAGAAAAACTCATGCTAATAGGCAAAACCATCGACCAACTGCAGGTCGGAGACGCGGCCGAGTTCACTAAGACCGTGTCGGAAACCGATATCTATCTTTTTGCCGGCGTGACCGGGGACTTTAACCCGGCCCACATCAACGAAACTTACGCCCAGCAAACCTTTTTCAAAGGCCGGATCGCCCACGGGATGCTGCTGGCCGGTTTAATTTCGGCCATCCTGGGGACCCAGTTGCCCGGACCTGGGACCATCTATATTAAACAAGAGCTCAATTTTAAGGCGCCCGTACGCATCGGTGACACTGTTACCGCTCGGGCCGAGATAGTGGGGCTGTTACCGGAAAAGAACAAGGTGACCATGAAAACAACTTGTACAAATCAAAACGGCATCTTAGTTCTGGACGGCGAGGCCGTCATCAGCCCTCCCAAAGCGCCCAAAAAGTAACCCCCGGCTAGTCGGAGCGTAGAATCCCCCAGGTGATCATTTCGGCGATCACCTCCGCTACCGGCAAGCCCACCACATTGTCGAATGATCCCTCTATCCGATCGATTAAGGCGCCGCCTCGTCCCTGGATGCCGTAGGCTCCCGCCTTGTCTAAGGGTTCGCCTGTGGCGACATAAGCTGTGATTGTATCGTATGTTACCGGCTTAAAGAACACCTCCGAAGTCACGGCCCGGCAGACTTCTCGGCCGACAGCCTGATGACAGAGGCAAAAGGCCGTGATGACCTGGTGGCCGCGGCCTTTCAAGGCCAAAAGCATATCGATGGCTTCGGTCTGGTGACGGGGTTTTCCCATGATTTGGTGGCCTAAGACCACAATCGTATCGGCCGCCAGAGTCCACGTCTCAGGGAACTGCGCCGCGATATCCCGGCCCTTTATCCGGGCCTGGCGCTCAGCAAAGTCCTGCGGGGCTTCTAAGGGGTGGCGGCCGCTCTCCGACTGACTGGGATAAACCTCAAAGATCAGGCCGAGATTGGCCAACAGGCGACGGCGGCGGGGCGAATTTGAAGCCAGGATGAAGGGCTGAAGTTGGACTAATCCCATACTGAGGCCATGTTTATTAACTTCGGCCCAGGCCGAAAAGGTTTCTGGCGTTACTGCTGGTGATGGCGCCTAAATCGTTTAAGTCCATGCCCTTGAGTTGGGCGACCATCCGGGCGGTGTGGAAGACATAGGCCGGTTCATTGCGTTTTCCCCGGAAAGGAACCGGGGCCAGGAAAGGCGCGTCCGTCTCCAGGAGTAGCCGTTCCACCGGCAAATTCCGGACCACCTCTTGCACCGTGAGGGCCTTGGCGTAGGTCACCGTCCCGGGAATGGAAATGTAAAAATCCATCTTGGACACCACCAAATCAGCCATCTTCGCATCGCCGGAAAAACAATGAATAACCCCACCCTTAAGCGAAGACAACCTGCTGCGAAGGGCGGTCAAGGTCTCCCGATGGGCCTCCCGGTCGTGAATGACTATAGGCAATTGTAATTCCACAGCCAGGTCCAATTGTTCCACAAAGGCCTTCAACTGGTCTTCCCTGGACGAGTGGTTCCGGTAAAAATCCAGACCAATCTCGCCATAAGCCACTACTTCGGGTTCTAAGGCCATTTGCCTAAAAGCGTCCGCCGCGTCCCGGCCCCATTCGGAAGCGCTGTGCGGATGCAGCCCGATGGAGGCGGATATCTTTTTTTTGTAGCTCCGGGCGAGGGCAATGGCTTTTCGTGAACTGGCCACGTCTATTCCAATATTAACAATGTGATCTATGCCTCGGGTGAATGCCCGCTCAATTACTTCGGCCCTGTCCTTTTCATATTCAGACATGTCCAGGTGCGCGTGTGAATCAATGAACATGTGTCCTCCGTGTGATTATCATGACCTACTCCAGGTCTCCAATTTGGCTTTAAAAGTCTCCAGGTTTTCAGCTTTAATGGCAATACGCAAAAGTTGCTTCAATGTTTCCCTGGTTTCGATCTGATTGACCTGGTCGGAAATATTTTGGGGGACCAGCTCAAACCTGGTTGCTAATGCCTCGATAACCATATCTCGGGCGTCTTCGATTTTACCTTTTTCTTCCCCCATCTGGATGAGCTCTTGCCCGGCCACTGTATTGGCTAAATCAAGATGTAACATATCGACCACCTCCGTTCTGGAAACCCCGCGAAATCTGTGTAGGAAAAACAAGACCAAAATATCAAGAAGTTCTACCGACATTTCATTGGAACCAGAGTTTCTGGCTAACTCGCCCCAGTGATTGGCCTTTTTGGTCAAATGTTCCTTCGGTATCTTCTTAGGCGTGGTAAACGGCGCCAGGACAACCAGCCGAGGATCAACGGCCAGGAGGTCCTCTTCCTGTAACTCCTCCAGGACAATCTCTTTAAGCGGCCACTGCATGGCATACTGTCCGGTGCTGTCGGTTATGGCCAATGGCCGGGCGGCATTGAAGTAGGCATATTCCGTGTAGAAAATTAACGGTAGAATATTCCCGACGTAGTGCTTTTGGGCGCAATATCGGGCAACCTCAGCCGCTAAACGGTAACGGATGAACGGATTGGTATCCCTGGAATTCCATGATCACAACATCACCGTTCCCTTTTGAGGGAACAGCCACAATATCTGGAGAGACATTCTTTGATTTCAACGTCTCGGCCTGGATATCGTAACCACATTCGGTGGATATCCCAGCCAGCTTCAGAATGGCCTCATTGGCGACCTGAAGCAGTCTGTAGAAAGCCTCATCAGAACCTTTATTGCCAGCATTTTCCATTTATTTAATCCGTGGTTATCTCGACTTTGGCTACATTTACTAATCCCGATTATATAACAACCCCATTATGCCGGATTCCGGCCTTGAAATCAAGGGCTGATGCTCCCAACTAAATGGAACAACAGAATCATCTCGGCCAAAATCAATGACGGTTGCTCACCTTTTCTTTCAAAATAAGATTGATCGGAGTCAACTGGAACCCCAGTTCTTCTTTGAACCGGTTGACCAGGTATCGGCGGTAGGAAAAGTGGACTTCCTCGGGATGGTTGACGAATATCACGAAGGAAGGAGGGCAGACACTAACCTGGGTGCCGTAATAGAATTTAATCCGGCTCCGGCCTTGATAGGGAGGCAGGTGTGCAGCCACCGCCTTTTTCAAGCATTCGTTGACCATATGGGTAGTTACTCGTCGGTTGAATTGGGCAAAGACGTCTTCGGCCGCGGTCAGGATACGATAAACACTCTTCCCGGTTTTAGCCGAGACGGTCAAAACGGGGGCCAGGGGCAGGAATTTGAGGGCGTATCTGATATCCTCCAGAATTATTTTGGCCCGTCTCTCATCTCCGGCCAATAAATCCCATTTGTTCATCGCGATGACCAGACCACGGCCCCGGTCTTGGGCGTAGCTCAGGACTTTGGTGTCTTGATCGGTGATTCCCTCGGCCGCGTCGAGCAAAAGCACGGCCACATGGCACTGATCAATGCCTTTTAAGGCCCTGATGATCGATATTTTTTCCAGTTTAGTGGTGACCCGGCCTTTACGCCGGATACCGGCCGTGTCAATGAGCAAATAGCTCTTATCACCTCTAGTCAAAGAGATATCCACGGCATCTCTGGTCGTCCCCGGGATTTCCGAGACGATCACCCGATCAAAACCGAGCAGCCGGTTGATCAAGGAAGATTTTCCCACATTGGGCCGGCCCACTATGGCCAGGCGGAGAACGGACTCGGGCTCTTTGACCGCGGGGCTGGGAGTTATGGGGAAGGCTTGTTTGAGAGCCTCAAGGAAATCCGGGATGCCGTAGCCATGGGCGGCGGAAATCGGGAAAAGCTCGTTCACCCCAAGGGCGTAGAAATCATCCAACTTGGACTCATGTCCCCAGCCGTCAACCTTATTCACCGCGTAGAACACTGGTTTAGTGGAGGTCCGGAGCAGTTCGACCAAAGCCAGGTCGTCCGGGATCAATCCCTCCTGACCATTCATGATCAAGATGACGCCGTCAGCTTCTTCCAACGCCGACAAGGTCTGGCCGCGGGTAGCCGAGATCAGACCATCTCGGCCGATGGAATCAAACCCGGCCGTGTCGACCAGGGTCAGGCATCCTTCCGATAGGTTGATATCGGCATAATTACGGTCCCGGGTCACCCCGGGGGTATCGTCGACGATGGCTTTGTTGGTCTTAGCCAGGCGGTTGAACAGGGTGGATTTGCCCACATTGGGGCGGCCGATTATGGCGATGACAACACTTCTTTCAGGCATGGCGAGGTCTTCCCAGAGTCGTAAGTAGCGCCGGATCCCGACGCTGCGCTTGGGGTTATTGATGAGAGAGGCGCTTTCACATTCATGTGAGTCTCGAACGTCATTAAAGCTATTATTACTGTCCTTCGTGTTATGTTTTGTCTTTCAAACGGCGTTTCACTGTAATGCCCAGACCCGCGACATACACCAATGGAATTTCATACAGGGTGATTGGAGATCAAATCATTAATATCTTCATATGGCCCGGCCTGGAATTCGACGACAACCTCGGTTCCCTGACCCTGATTCACCTTGATTGTCCCTTTAAGTTGGGCTGTCAGGCGACTAATCATTTCCCATCCAAAACTCACCGGCTTCTCGGCCTCCGGACTGATAGGCAGACCGACGCCGTCGTCTTTGACCGTCATCCTGACCAGATCATCGATCGCCTTGGTTAAAGATACGGTGATGCTCCCTCCCTGTTTGTCTTTGAACGCGTGTTTCAATGCGTTGACGATCACCTCGTTCAAGATCAAGGTGCATGGGATGGCCTGGGTTAAAGTTAACTGAACATCAGAGGGTTCCACCAAGACGCGGATATGATTCTCCTTAGCCCCATAAGTGGATAATAGATAACCTACTAGTTGGTCGAGATGCCGGCCCATATCAATCCGGTCGAAACACTCACTTTGATACAGTTGGCTATGGATTAAGGCCATCGTATGGATACGCGAATGAGCTTCATTGAACAGGTCGATCATATCCTGATTTTGGGTTTTGGATTTACTTATCTCGAGAAGGCCCGCCACAATCTGGAGGTTGTTCTTAACCCGGTGGTGGATTTCTCTCAGCAGAATTTCCTTTTCGGCCAAAGATCGCCTGATCACTTCTTCCGCCCGCCGGCGCTCCTGAATCTCTTTCTTGAGTTCCGTTATGTCGGAGATGATGGTCTTGAGCTGATTACCCTGGCCTGCATCATCGTTGGCCACGATGCTGTCGGCCCGGGCAAAAAAAACACTTCCGTCCTTTCTTTGGAAGGCCAGTTCAGTCTGCTGCCTGGTCCCGGTGTCGATTACCCGTTTGCGGTGAAAGTACCAGGTATCTTGCCCATCTTTAGTTAAGAACCGGGAAAATGCCTGGTTAATCAATTGACTGCGATCAAGGCCCACAAGCCCGGCGCCAGCCAAATTCACCTCTTCAATCAGGCCATTCTCTCCGATGGTAAAGTAGCCAACCGGCGCCAAGTCATATAGCTGGTAGTATTTATCCCTGGATTTTTCCAGTTCCAACTGGGTCTCCCGGAGATGCTCATTCTGCATTTCCAGCTCAATTTGATGGACCTGGAGTTCGTATATTAGCGATTGCGGGGCATCGGCAGTAACACTCCGAAACACTTCCGGCTTTGCGGCCAGATGCTCCTCAGCTTTGCGGCGGAGAACATCACCTGGTTGAGCCGACGGGGCTGGTCGGTCCATAGGTTCCCTTTCAAGGTGAGGAATCTTAGAATTTTCACTTCGCCCGAAATTACCTATCGGCAGCGGACATAGAGATGGCGTCCTTTGTGATGAAAAACCTATTTTCAGAGTCCCAGCTTCGGACACGAGAATGAGACAAGAGTTTATTATTACCCGACGTTATTCTTTCTTCTGCCGGTAACGCTAATTCAGGCAGAGGAGTCTTTTCCCTGGCGGGCGTAGCCGGTCCCTAACCGGAGAGAAAGCCAATGAATTAAACAACCAGGTGTATGAGTAGGTTTACAAATACTAACTCAAGTTTCGCACCTTGAAATAGGTTTTATGGCCTATTATTGTTGAACATTTCTATACCATACGTGATGTCTGCCTCAGTTCGACATTCAAGGCTAACATCTTGTATTAAGGCCACTGCAGCCACCTTCTCGTTAACCCGTGAATACTACATCCAGGTATTGCTTTGATGACTTGACGAGCCTGGATTGAGGCGGCATATTCT
>JADFXK010000110.1 GCA_015233625.1 Deltaproteobacteria bacterium
GGGCCGAGTGGAACATGATGAAAGCCGGCCGGGAAGAACTATCCCGGAAACTACAGGCGCGCGGGAAGGATTTTTCCTTGTTTTCCTACCTGGAAGTGTTGGCCGATGGAGTGGGAATAAAGGGCAATATTGAGTATATGAAACCCCATGCCTTGGGCGAACCTGAGGGCGCCGGACAGGTTACTTTTTTTAAGAAAACCGGGATCGATATGAAACTGTCTCGAGTGACAATTGATCAAATAGCTAACTATTTATATAAACTGGAGAGTTCAAATAAAGTGTTGATCGTGGAACGGCTTGAAATTCGTCCCAAGTACACCAACCCCCAGGAGTTGAGTGTAAGTATGCAGATAGTTACCCTGGAATCACTGTAACCGATTGGTAGTTATGCTTATCTGATGACGAATTCCAGGTTCATTATTTTTTCTGCTGACCATGCCGAGAGTTCCTCTGGCGCCGAGGTCCTTCCGGGCCTTTTGCCGGTTCCCCAGTTATTTATCCAAATCTCTGCTCGTATTATGGTGAATCAATGAATAAAGATATCCTTAAACGATGGCCTATGGTTATAGGTTTTATTCTGTTCGGCTTAGGTCTGTTTATCGTTCTTGTTTACTACCGGTTTCCCTATAATCGATTGACCGCGTACTTGCTATCCCAAGTTAATGAAGACGGGCGGGTTAACGTCACTATTGAATCCCTGAAGCCAACCCGGCCCATTAATTTTGTGTTGAAGAAAACCGTAGTCCAATTGCCTGTGGGCAAAAACCTGGTGTCTTTATTCGAGCCGGGAGATATCGATGTCCAGGTGGGCCTGTGGCCGCTTCTTTCCAGGCGCCTGAATGTCGCTTTTTCCGGGAATATCTTTTCCGGTAATATTTCCGGTCAGATCAACACGGACCCGGCCCTACGCGATGTATCCGTTCGGATTGATAGCCGCGGGATGGACTTATCTCAAAGCCCCTATCTGCAAGCGGCCGCGGACATCGGGGTCACCGGAAAACTCTCTGGAGGAGGAACTTATCGGGGGACCCAGGACTGGGTTACGGGCACTGGAAAAGTCCAATTGTCCCTCGAGGATGGAGTGCTGACCAGGCTGTCCCGGCTCCAGATCCCATTGGATACTGTCCCATACAAGAATATCAAGGCCACGTTGGCCCTGGATAAAGGCCGGATTGTCGTCAGTGAATTTTCACTCAAGTCCGATCAACTTACGGCCGAGGCCAGCGGGACTATCCTCCCGGCCCAACCACTGGTCAATAGCGCCCTTGACTTGAAGGTGACCCTGGTCATGGGGCCGCCATCCCCAGCCCCCGGATCTGCGGCAGGGCGGGCTCCCGGCGGACTGAGAATGGTCATGCTAATCAAGGGGACACTTCGCAGCCCCCAGGTTCAGATGCAGCATAAATAGGGCCTGGTGTGAATTGAAAGTTTCCTGATGGTGGTCCATGAACTATATAGTCTTGAACAGAAGCCGATATTATGTTCCCCATGGAATAGCCCTTGTCTCAGGCGGTCCGGCTCGCGGTGAAAACCTGTTGTCACGATTAGATTGAAATGATATACTTAATCTGTCGAGTGGGGATGTCATGATCTTGACCCAAGATCAGGCAGGACATTGACTTACTCGATGGACCAAGTTACCGCGTTGGCGCCCCAAAATAATGCGGTTCGCAGATCGAGACTTGCATGCACTACGATATCTCATCCAAGCTGTTGATAGAGATGAGTCAGAAAGAAATCCTCCGCCGCCTGGTCGGGCTTCCAGTTCTCGACAGTGAGTTACTTGAAGAGTTGCCGCAAGAGACGGCCAGCCTCATGCGGAGTGACTTTCCGATTATGTGGACTAACGAAGCGGGACAGCGCCAATTGGTCCTGCTGGAGGTTCAAACGCGCTGGGAAAAGACTGTCCCCCGGCGGTTGTTGGCTTACCGAACTCGCTATCAATTGAAATACGATTTGGACGCGATTTCCTGTGTCTTACTTCTGCGACCTTCAAAGGCGGCTATAGATCATTATCAAGATCAAGAGATTGACTACCGGTTTCGCTTGATTCGGGTCAACGAGTTAGATGCCCAAGAGATTATTGAGCAGGGTGTGCTTTCATTAATGCCGTTTGTGCCGTTGATGCGTTCAGGCAAGAAGCTTGCCTACCGAGCGGGCGAGTTTATTTATGAGAGTTCTTTGTCCAAAAATGACAAAACGGTGATGCTCACCTCCATGGCCATCCTGGCGGCGATGGTGTCCACCAAATTGGCCCAGGAGTTTTTTTCTAGGAGGAAAGATTTTATGATAGAATCACAAGCCTTCAAGATGTTTGCAAAAGATGCTTTCAAAAGGGGCTTAACCCAAGGCATGGAGAAAGGCAAAGAGGAAGGTATAAAGGAAGGGATCAGGGAAGGAGAAGAGAAGGGAAAGAGGGAGGGGATGATCAGCGCCTCCCGTGATAATCTTCTCGAAATCCTTAAAGAACGATTTGAGAAACTTCCGCGGAAGATGTTGCAGTCTTTAAACAGGGTCAAAGATCCAGATCTAATTAAATCCCTTATTAAACTGGCGGTCAAAGTTGAGTCGCTCGACCACTTCAAACAACATCTGGAGGAAGTCATAAAAGCGTTGTGATATTGACTATATAGCTTGATAAAACGGCCAGTTAGATTTCGGCATCGGCTTGAAAACTATGCGTTCAGAACGGACCGTTGACAAGCCATCAGTTCGGTGATGCCGCATCGGGCCAAATTTAGCAGGCTGACGAATTCTTCCTCCGTAAAAGATCTTTTCTCCCCTGTTGCCTGAATTTCAACCAGATGCCCCTGACCAGTCATAACAAAATTACCGTCCACCTCGGCCTCGGAATCCTCAGCATAATCCATATCCAACACCGGTAACCCCGCCACCAGGCCGGCGCTGACTGCCGCCACGGAATCAACCAGTGGCGGCCGGGTCAACTGCCCTTGTTTGACCAGGGTGTCCAGGGCCATGGCCAGGGCCACGTAGGCCCCGGTGATGGATGCGGTTCTGGTCCCGCCGTCGGCTTGGATAACATCGCAATCAATATGAATGGTTATTTCCCCCAGGCTGGTCAGGTCGGTCACCGCCCGCAAGGACCGGCCGATCAACCGCTGGATCTCCCGGCTCCGACCGCTCACCCCGTCTGGACCCACTTCCCGGCGACGGCGGGTTGAGGTGGATCTGGGCAGCATCCCGTATTCGGCGGTGACCCATCCCTGCCCCGTGCCTTTCAAAAATCCCCGAACCCCCGTTTCCACCGAGGCAGTGCAGATGACCCTGGTTTGGCCACAGGAGATCAAGACGGAGCCTTCGGCATTCGGGATGAAATTCTTGATTATCTCCACCGGCCTCAACTGGTCGGGACGTCGCCCATCACCGCGGGTAAATTCTTTATCTTCCATCTCTGTCCATTTCCTCCAGGGGCCATCTGATTGATTGGGGCTGCATTGTTAGAGTTCTTCCTTAGCCTGACTTTACATATATCATGCCTGGCCCAGGTCCGGAAGGGTTCAGATAATTTGGTTGATGCCCGCCCCCGGTTGAGAGGGCGGGACAAATTGAATCTATTGCCAAGGAGTTACACTTTCAATAAGCCATGAGGCCAGGTCACCGGTAGGGATGAGACAGCAGACTCCCGTGTCGCTGACCAGAAGCATTCGATAGAATTCATCCTTGCTTTTTGAAGAGGTCGCATTCATGGTCAGAAAGCGTTGCCCCGATCCAAATTCGAAACCGGACATCTGGAATTTGAAAATGTTCGAATCTTTGAAGTAGGTTGATTGCCACAGATAATCTTTCACCATCTGTCCCGATCCATCATATTGCCCCAGGTCAAGAACGGTGTCATATGCTTTGGGGCAGAAAATCAGACATTGGCCATGCTCTACCGGCCCGGGTTTGAGTCTCAAGAAGTAGTTTTTGAGGTCTCCTGAAGTGTAACCCAGCACGGCATGACTCGGTCTTACTTCATACCAATTAAGTGTCGTTCCATTTGGTTCATCCCATTGCGCACCTATCCATTTTTCCTTATCGCCGGGTGTGCCTGGGTCCACTACCAGGTATTTTCTGCCCGACCAGCATTGAAACTTGACTGTCCGCCAGGGCACCGTATACGCCGAGAAGCTGCCTAGACTATTATCGCCGGATATTTTGATTCCAGGTATTCCGGTTTGGAACTTATATCCGATTTGGAAATTAAATACGATAGGGTTGAAGTTCCTGAAATCTACCTTGAGAATGTAATCATCAGCCGGCACTCCGGTGGTTTTGTAACGTAAGACTTGCCAGGTGCAATTCTGGCCCCATGGGCTTAATCCTTGGATTTCTCTAAATGTGCCTTTGCCGCAATCGATCAAATGACCACTGGTGGACGAGGAAAGCGCCAAGGACACGCCGCCGCTGAGTCCCGGAACGGGTACGTCCTCCTTCTTAAGCTGCATCACTGTGGCCGTGAACACATTCTTAGTTGAAGAAATTTCGTTAAGATATTTATCGGCCAGGGCCAAATCGTTGTTTTCATTCTGGGCGCAGTTAAATTGAGAGTTGTAATAGTCTTCTGAAAAATGGGAAAAAACGAAATTCTCCACCGGAGTCATAAATTTTGTTATTTGCTTCGGCTGGCGATCGTTTTTATACTCCTGGATGGTCGCGTCTCTCATGGCGACGTTATTGTCATGCTTAAAAGCGTTGCATAACAGTTGGAGCCCCTGAGCCTGCAGGAGACTGAGCTGGGAGAACATGTCTTGGATGTCTTGATACCGGGCATCCTTGCCGGCCTTCAGGCTGCTGGAGCAAAGTTGTCCCCATTCGGACAAAGCCGGTTGCACGCCTAGTGCGCCGACAACGGTGTTATGGATGGCCGTCAACAACAACGGATAGTCCTTGATGATCGAAGCAGTATTGTCGGCCAGCCATTTCTTTCGGCCGGCTTCGCTTCCCGGCGTTTTATAGACTATGACATATTTCCTCAAGGTGTTGTAGTCTGTTTCAATTCTATCTTTGGCGTTTTGAACTCTCTGAATGACGCCGATCCACACGGCGGTGTCAATCCGTTGCCTCATCTGGTCCAAGGATGCACTGATCTGTTTGAGCTGGCCTTGAACTTCATCAAGCTGCTGCAAAATAGCGTCGATTTTGGCGGCTTGTCCCTGCTGATCCATGATGTCAAAGATTTGGCCGACAAGTTCTAATCCCTCAAAAATGCCCCCGATTATCTTTCCAATAATCACCCCGATCGCCCCGCGGGAGGTGGACCTGAACGGATAGTAGGCCCCTTCATCGATTTCATCAACCAGGAGATCAATGAATTCGTTAAATTTCACTCCTCCCATTTGTTTTATCATCGCCTGGACGAATTCATCCGGGTCGTACACTTGTTTATAATAATCACAGAAGTCGATGACCTCATCAATGGTGAAGGCGCCGGGCACTTTGAGAAACGAGGTGATGACTTGCTGGGCCTGGGCATAGGTTTTTTCCGGGTGCCTATCCCGGTAGGCCGCCAACAATGTGGTTATGTCGTTAACTTTATAAAAATATTCAGAATCGAAGGAGTGAACTTCTCGAATGATCTTTCCAGAGAAAGGTTGACCGTTATAGGTCCCGCCCGTAACGACTATTCTAAATTCGTCGGGCAGGTATTTATTCTCGACATAATAGGCGCCGTTACTGGCCGTGACGGCAATATTCCCGTAGATAATGCCGTTTTTCGTATCACAGATGCTGACGGTGGCTCCGCTGACCGGCTTGTCCAGCAAGACCCAGCCCCAGAATTTTACTGTCTTCGTCGCACCGAACTTAGTCACCTGCCAGGTTTTGGTAGATCCGTCCACGCCGGTTCGGACAATCGTGCCCTGGGTGGAGCTGGTGAAGGTAAATTCAGTCTTGGCCACATGGGGGTTATAGACATCCCAGCCTGAGAATTTATTCATTTCCGCCAGGGGATTGTAATACATCTCGGCCACCTGGTTGCTGCCGATGGACAGGAGCATGGCCCCGCCGTTTTGATACCGCTGAAACAGGAAATACTGGGACGGGTCTAACGCGTCTTGCCAAATGCCGTCGGAATCTTGATTGGGCAAGGCCAGTTCATCGAGGGAGAAAACGTCCAACTGCTCCTCTCCGGTAGTTGCATTAATGAGATGAACTAATGCTGTTTGTAAGTCAAACTCAATCCTGAGGCGGAAAGTTTTCCCCTGGGTCGGGATATCCCCGCCGTCAAATTCGCCGCTAACAATTTTATCGGTATAAAAGGCGCGGATATTCTTTCCGTCAGGCGTGTAAATGCCGATGGCGCTGTTATTGCTATAGGTCTGCAGGATTATGGCTGCGCCGTCAGGATTGCGCCAGACACCCGGCGTGGCGATGGCTGCGGCCTCGGCCTGGCTTGATCCCGCGGCTAAGACCAGCAGGTTAAGCATCAGACACATGATTAACAAGGCGGGAAAAAATGCAAATTCTTTCTTCATGATTTCCTCCGTAGGTTTAAAATGGGTTATTCCAGACTTCATTCTCTTTCTATGGAAACAGTTCGGATAAAGGTATTTTCAAGCATACTGATCAGCCGATCCAGGGAAACGCTTCCGCCCGCCGTCAGGTAGGCGATGGCTCCCTCCAGGGCCGAGATCAAAGCGATGGCCAGGCTCTGGAAGTCTTGGGCGGGAAATTCGCCCTTCTCCACTCCGGCCTGGTAAGTGGTTTCGAAGAACTCCGCCTCGCTGGCATAAAAAGATTTTATGGCCGGCCACAATTCCGGATTTTCGATGGCCCGGCTCACGGAAATTAGAAAAATTTCGATCTCCAGGGGGTGAGTCATCCAATAATTAAGATATTCTCGGATGTAATGGCGTAAGCCGGCCGACGGGGTGGGGCGGCCCAGGGAATCGGCAATTATCTGGGCAATGCATTCTTCAAAGTCCTGATTGATGCCGACCAGGATGTCATCTTTGTTCTTAAAGTGGTAATAGACGGCGCCTTTGGTCAGTCCGGCCCGGGCCGCGATCTTGTCCATGGTAGCTTTGGCATAGCCATTTTCATGAAACTCGGCTATGGCCGCCTGAATGATCTGTTTCATCCGGATATCTTTGGGCATCTTTTCCGTCATGCGACCCTCCTTTTGTTAAAATACCGACCGTCAGTATTTATATAAACCCGGTTGATCACAAATGTCAAGAATTTTTCGCGGTGGGGCAAAAATTGAGCGGAGGCGTAGGATTTCGGGAAAAGGGGTGATGGAGGGGAGGGTGGAGAGATAGAAGGAGGGGAGGCGGAGTGTTTTCGGGTGGTGGAGCGGGGAGCATAAATTCGTTATTCAAATTAACGCTTGCTCTTAGAGTTGGTTTGTGCTATAATTATGCACCGAAGAATATATTGAGACGGTCATGTGTGGCTGTCGAGGGACATGGTAATTGATCTTCTTGGGGAGGCAATCATATCCATTCCATGCATTGACCATGTCATTAGGCCCGGTTCGATAGATTAGTAGATGACGTGAGGAAAGAGCGTGAAACAAGATGATATTACCGCGAGAGTCGCTATTATTGAAGCAGTTAAGACCCCTCTTGGCTTTTTCACTTTAGGTATGTTGGTGGCGGAGGGTGGGTTGGGGGTTTTGACGGTACGACTTGAAGGCCAAAATCAGACGTACGCTCTCTTAGGAACGATTGGATGCCTTGTTTTGTTAATTCTCGTTGTAACATTTATTGCGATCTACCAACCCGAAATATTGAAACCCACGAATGTGCAGCAAAACGAGAGTTGCAGCAGCGCATTGCACGAATTAACGGAATTTAAAAAAATTATCAAACAAAATTATGATAACTCAATTTCTCTTTACATTGGAGAAAACCAGATAAGGATGCAAGGCGACTTCTTGAAAACAGATCCACTTCCCTTCGAGAAAATTAAAGCAATTATTCTATTCGTTAGTAGATCAGAGGTCGATAAGGGGATAGAATCTCTTCTGGCATACCGAAGCCTGGAGCGCCTGGCTAAGGTTGGAGACAATCAACAAAGGGCCGTATGGCTATTGCATGGTGATATTGACACCAAGGAGAAATCATCTTATGATAACACAGGAAAACTAAAGACTAAATTTTCGTCAGCTAATCTAAATATAATTCCTAAACAGATTCAAGATATCAACAATCTGCATGAGGTATTTCAGGTAATTAATAAGATTGCAGATGACAGTCCTGATCATAACCTAAAAAGAACTGATATTGTCTGTGATTATTCTGCAGGACCAAAAGCATTATCGATTGGTATGGCTTTTGAATGCCTCGGAAATCTCCGATTAGCCTACTTTCCCCAAGACGGAAGTGATACTTACCTCGAAATAGATACTAATCATTTTCTTTATTCTATCTTTGTTCAAAGGAGGTTGATTAATACCAGCAAGTGAAAAGGCTTCCTTCTGGCTAAAATATGGCCCGCTATCGTGTGAACGATAGTTGCAAACTGGGTGAATTGCCGGAAAATCCAAGGGGTGGACAACCGGCAGCCGAGACCAAGACGTAGGTCCGCGATGTGTGTAGCCGAGGGCTTGGTAAGGTTCAGAGACTAGGGGTCGAGCGAAAGCAGTAATACCCCCACGAGCGCCCAGCATCTTATTCTGATACCAAGATGATGAGATAGTCCGCTCTGTCGAAATAACCCTGTTCAAACTAAACGGCAGAAGCTGAGGATAAAGAGCCTTAGCGGTAACAATTAGCTTCAATCCAGGCTAAAGGAAAAGATTGAAGCCTCTTTCACCTATGTGAATGGTTGGAATCCATTACCATCTTGCATCATAAAAACGTAGAAAGGTGCTGGCTGATCTATCCTTCATCAAACGGCGGCGGAGGTTTTGCCAGGCTATTGGAATACATAGAGGCGGCGCTACGCCAGGTACGAAATTTTGGCCGACGACGGTACCTATTATGCCGAAATTCCGGAATGCAACGGCGTTTACGCCAATGCTGAAACGCTCGAAGGCTGTCGCGAGGAACTGACAGAAGTGCTGGAGGAATGGGTTCTTTTTCGGATCCATAAAAATCTTCCATTGCCCGTAATTGATGGAATTGGACTCCTTATCAAGGAAGTTGCTTAATGCCTCCTTGGGGACCAATTAAGAGAAAGGACGTTCTTAAATATCTCAGGCAGTCCGGATTCGACGGGCCTTACTCTGGAATGGGGGCAGAGGCCCAGGTCTACCCAGTCGAAACGGCGAAGGGCCAATAATGATGTAACATGATTCCGGGACTAAAGACAAGATAATCATTCTGTTATAACGAGGCCGGGACTATCCCCGGCCTTTCCTCTGGTTATCGAGCCTATGCACTGGCCTGGGTCAATATAGCTACCCTTATACTTTGCCCTGGTTGAGCGACTGTTGTGTTATCGCCAGGTAGATAGTCGTTGGCTGGTTGTTCCGGTTGAGGATGATTACCTTTTTGTGATGGCGGTTTATCCGTCTTTTTATTACTCTTCTGGGTGGTCGATGGTACACCCGTTTCTTTACCACATACGTTTTGTGGTGGCTCGTTTTTTTAACAACGACCACCCGGCTGTGTTCCTGGGCGAAGCCGTCTGGCGTATTAAGAATAAAAAACAAAGACAGCGCAAGAATAATTGGAAATAAGAACAATAGACTTCTTGATGCGATACTCTTTCCGGTTTTCTGACTCATGTCATGCCTCCCTTAAGGTTTATGAATTTGTTTCATTGTTTTTACGTACCACGATTAAAGCAATGCCGGTGAACGACCAATTTTTCATATACAACATCCCCAATGATCAATGCCGGGCCGGGAACCAATGCTCCTATCAAACTGCAACAATATAACCTGACTCAGGGACTAAAGCAAGATAAACTATGCTGGCAACTGAGGCAGGAACCACTCCGACCTTTAGCATAAGGTGGTGACCTTGACCACCTGCCTCCAGACTACCGGCACAAGTGTGATCGTGAGGAACGTTATGAAGTGCGTGGTTAAGGGACGTGACCGGTGGGTTACAGAACTCTTGGGGCAGATAGGGGAAAAACAATCGAAGGCTATGCCGGAGGGGGCTATCCCAGGCCCAGGCGAAGGAAGAACTGAAGAGTATGGAACTGACGAGAAGCTGAAGTACGTCCCAAATCGGATAGGGCACTCAAGCCCGGCGTAACCCTGAATGTTTTTGCTCACGGAATGAAACTGACAGACCAAGATTCAGAAAAGGGAATCAGCCTAGAGGTTGGATGACAAAATTCTTATGAATAGGAGCAGTACGGTAGCAGGAAGTTGATTCGGGGTGATTAATTTTGTCGAGCCTGTTGATTTTGGTGGTGGGCGGTCGGGGATTTGAACCCCGGACTTCCACCGTGTGAGGATGGCACTCTCACCGCTGAGTTAACCGCCCAGGAAAAATTTGTACATGGCTCAAGGCAAAACTGCTTTCGGATGTCGCCACCAGAAAGTGAAAGCTTTATTACCAGAGTTTGACGGACTTGTCAAACAATTTCGGAAGCGGCCTTCAATTCTAATTCCGGTCTATTCGCGGCCAACCCGGTCGGCCCATCTGATCCACCTAGTTATCCAAGCAGGATATGGCTATTACTCCGTTAGGACTCGATCATCTCCTTGCCGGCGGGTGAACCCGATGCCATCTAGGTAGTCTAGCACGGCGATGCCCCAGGTCCGGCCGTAGCCCAAGACTTCTTTGGAGTCGGCAATGGTCAAGGCGCCTTTTTGCTGAATAGCCGTCTTCACCCGTTTCTTGATCTGCTCCATAATCGGCCAGGACAAATAGCGTTTATCACCCAGGCAGACTAATTGGTTTTGGATGCAAAGATAATCCAAGGCCCGATATATTTCGGTTATTCTGTATTTGGTGCGGCAAGATCGCCAAAATCGGTCGGCGGAAAAAGGCATGAGGCCGGTGGTCTTGGCAAACTCAAGCAGGCCGATAATTAGTTCCTCCTGCTCTTTGGAAAGTTTAATGACTGGGTTGGGCAAATGAAAGCCCCCGTTGCTTCTCAGTAGAAAGCCTTCCTGACCCAGGTCGGCCAACATTTTTTGAAATGGGA